>JAGNEZ010000057.1 GCA_018003015.1 Phycisphaerae bacterium
CCGCCGGTGCGGACGGAACCACCGTCACCGGCTGGAAAACGCTCCGCCGATCAGTCTGTGGCCGGCCCTCGCCGCGACGCCCGCACGCCCCGACCTTCTCACGCCAGTAATAGAACGAGGCCACCGAAACACGCTCCCGGGCACAGAACGGCCCGACGGCCAGTTCGCCACGCGAGAACCGCGAGAACCGCTCCCGCCACAACGCCAGCTTCCGGGTATCCGTTGAACGAGGCATTCAGACTCTCCTGAACGTGCAAACTCACACCAGCAACACGTGCGTCAGGATAGCCGGCTCGTCAATAATGGTTCTGGTGGGCGCTTACACGGACGAGTCGCGGGTCGCCGGAGACACGATCAGTCATCCCAAAACCGTCTTCGCCGAGGACTTGCCTTCCTCACCTGGTTGCCCTATAATGGAATCTGACAGGAGTGGGACCGTAAGCTGGTCATTAGCTCTTGCCGAGTAAACTGGCCCTTGTTCAGTAAACCTCGCGCCTCGTGTGGCGCGAGAACCGGTAAACACGTCGTTAAACGCTGTCGTTTTCCCTGATCGTTCACGGGACGGAGCGAGTCTGTCTGCCGCCCCCAAGCCGTCGCTCTGGCCAAGGACGGCGTGTGTTGTTTTGCTCGGCCGAGTGTGCGGCTGGGCTTGGCGAGTGGGTGCGCCCGGCAAGCTGGGTGAACCACTCAAACCTTCTAGCCATATGCCCTCTCGTTTACCATGGAGGTAAAAAGAGGGTTACAGGAGATGTCTCATGAAGTCAAATGTTGATAAGAAGCCGCGGTCGCGTCGCGAGAGCGTCATACGCAAACCGCCCGGGTTGGTTTACTGCCTCACTGTCCTTTTCGGGCTTCAGAAGGCCATGGACAATCCGACCGAGCTGGTGAAGATCATCGAGGCGAACGGCCGAAAAGCCTCGCGCTTTCTGGGCCTTCGACTCCTCCACACATTTGTCGCCGCGAAGGCCCTGGAGAGTTTGAACGAGAGCAGCGAACACAGGATCCGAACCCGGCCCTTGGATCCGGATAAACTCCAGCTCCTTCTGAAATCTGAGGATGTGAGAGTGCCCCTTCGGACAGCTGTGCATTGGATGGAGATGGCTCGGAAGTACCCGACTTTCGAGGATTTTCAGGAGGTTCTTAAGGCCAAGCCTCCGAGAACACGGCTGACCCGGTCGTCCGCCAAACGCCCGGCGGATAGCCCGACTGGCGATCAGTCCCCTGTAGAGAATCCAGCCCTGCCGGCCGAGTCTGCAGGGCGAACCGGGTCGGATCCTAGGTCTCAGGGCCTTTGAGGCGCGTGCCTAGGTATCCGAGGATCGAGCGTGACGGGCCCCGCCTGCTGAACGGCAGGTGGGGCCCGCGTCATGTACGCCGGTTCGATCAACCCATGGTGCAAGCACTTCGGTCAGGTACTCGAATGAACCAATGTTGTGGAGCTGGCAGGTGTGAATGAGGCTCATGAAGACATCGCCGCTGTCGAGCCCGTCCGGCGGCCGCAACAGACCGGGCCGGGTCTCTCTCCCAAACCTTGGCCCACGGCGGTCGGGGTATCCGCGGATTGGCCGCTGGCAATCACACCTCCGAAGAAGACGTCGCAGCATCGCAAATTCGGGGTCGACCTTGGCGGTCCTGTATCAACGTGTTGAGGGCGAGGATTTCGCTCGGGTTCCACTTACCTCCCAAGGGTAGCCGCGGCGGTAACAGATACAAGCCACGGCGCTTACCCCGCGCGATCATCCCCACCCGGGTCAGCCGGCTCAGCAACCTCAGTTCCTGTTGGGGGGAGAGTCGTAGCGGCTTGGTCAGTTCGCCGCGACGCACCGTTTGCGGCCGGCGCATCTGGGCGTAGGTGAGTAGTCGGTTCTCCAGTGGTCCCAGTTGGGTCTTCACGGCGGTATTGTATTTCTCTTCAATCCCCTATCAGGCGATTAGGAAACAATGGAATTCAATCCGCCTTGCCCGTGCCCCGCACCTGCCGAGCGAGGTCAACAACCTCGGGTCCGGTGTCTCCGAGGTTCCTGGGGCCACCACACTCATCCGGCTGGCTCCTGCCGCGCTGTTCAGTCGTTGCCCTCGCTGATAAGGTCCTCAGTGACACCGGGCCTCTTGAGCAGGTCGTCTGTCTGGTGACGGGGCAAATCCAGAGCCGGCAGAAGCTCCGGCCGCGAAATCCGTTCCTGGCGATAGAGCTCGACCAGAGCGGCCTCCTTCACAGCCTGGTTCAGATTCCCAAGCTGCCGGGCCAGGCGCTCTTCAAGATCCGCCTCGATGCCTCGCTGCCCGGGACACCCGATTGACGCCTCCGATCCGGCCAGCTAAGGTCATGGGATGGAATCGGTTGATGTGGTCAGAATGGACAAGACCGCCTTCTCGATAGCCCGCCTGACCGACCCAGACGATGCCAGGGAATACTGGGCGACGAGGAGCCCTGAAGAGCGGCTTGCGGCGGCGGAGTTGATGCGGCGAATCGCCTATGGCTACGATCCAGCTACCACGCGACTTCAGAGAGTTCTTTCAATTGCTCAACGCTAACCAGGTAGAATACCTCTTGGTCGGCGGATACGCGGTCATCTACTACGGTTACCCTCGCTCCACGGGTGACTTGGACGTGTGGGTGGCGACGAACGCAGACAACGCCCGGAAGTTGTTGGCCACCCTCGACCAGTTCGGCTTCGGGCATGCGGGGGCCACGGCCGAGGTGCTCTCCGAACCCAACAGGGTGATTCGTATGGGTGTCCCGCCGCTGCGAATCGAGATCCAGACCTCGATATCCGGAGCAACGTTCGCCGACTGCTACGCCCGGCGACTCATCGCCGACCTGGGCGGCATCCCCGTACCCGTCATCAGTGTCGAGGATCTGAAGCGCAACAAACGGGCTGCCGGACGACACAAGGATCTCACCGACCTGGAGAACCTCGGCTAAAACGAAAGCCCGGGATGCGGTGACTTGCCTGACCGCCCGAGTGGCAAGATGAGCCGCAGTCGGAGGGGTGTGCCCAGTCGCTGTCGGTCAGCCTTCTCGGCCATCCAGAGGATGGGCAATGCGTCGGGGGCATCGAAGGAACCTGCTTCACGGTCCCACCTTCATCTTGTGGTCGTCCGCCGCCGCTCGGGTGGACAACGTGAGCGGCTTGCTGGTGATCAGCCCAATCCCCCGGCCGCTGCTGCCGCAAGCGCAATAGTAGAGGTAGAACATCTCGTTCTTCGAGTTGTACACCAGCGAAATCTTGTGGGCATACTGCCTGTCCAGTCCGCTGGGGTTGCCTCCTGCTTTGTAGAGGGGTTCAGGATGCGACGTCCAATGCACCAGGTCGCGTGAGCAGGCCACCATGATATGGGCGCCGCCGTGCCCCACGCCGAAGTAGAACATGATCCAGTGGTCGCCATCCTGGAACACCTTGGGATCGGACGCGAACTGGGCGTCGTAGCTGCCTTGGCGATTGCGAATCACCGGATTGGCGGGATACCGCATCCAGTGCAGCAGATCGGTGGAGAAGGCGAGGCCGGTCTGCTCGGTATCGCCGTGGGCCGCGTTGTAGAAGTTGAAGAACCGGCCGCGGTGCTCGACCAACCACGGTTGGTAGACACAGTCCTTCTCCCAAGTCGCGCAGTCAGGATCCTGGACGGTCAGGATGGGCGCGTTCCTGGCCCTTCGCCAGACCAGGCCGTCGTCGCTGCAGGCTACGCCCTCCTGGCCGGGGCGCAGTTCGTAGCCGCCCTGGCGCGGGTAGCAGCCGTAGAGGGTCCAGTATTTGCCGTCACGTTTCTTGAGCAGACGCGGTGCTTTGATGTTGTAGGATTCATAGAGGAACGCGCCGATGACGCACCCGCCGAAATCAAACTCGTTCGGGGGGCCGAAGCCCATCGCCAGCCGTGGGTGGGTCCACTCGATCAGATCCGTGCTTTCGGCGACGAAGGAATGGTAGCCCTGGCCATTGAAGGCGATGAAGCTCATGAACCACTTGTCCGGCTGGCCGGGCAGTTGATAGACACACGGGACATCCGTGCTGTGGAAGGTCTCGTAACCGGGAATGCGCGGCTGGGCCGAAATGACGTGCTTGGGCTGGTAATACCAGCCGCGATAGGGTTTCGACCACTTGTCCAGGGTTTCCCGATCAAGGTCCGGAGTCGGCGTCGGCTCGGCAGCCGCCAACGCGGCCAGTGGAGTCAGCATCGCGACGGACAAAGACCCGGCAGTGTTCATCCATGGTCGCCTGTTCATTTCACTTCATCCTCCGCCTGGCTTCCAGGCTTGCCATGCATCGATCGGCCGTACCATCCACCCGGCGGGCGATAGGGTGATCGCTACTGGCGCCACTCCTTCCGTGCAGGAGTTCCTGGAGCTTGCGTTTCGCCGCCTCGGACGCAGATGGCCGGACCCGATTGACTCAGATCCCCGCTGCTTTCGCCCGACCGAGGCGAATCGGCCGGAGTGAGGCGCTTGGGAGCCAGGGCCACCCCGGTTACGCCCCCATATTCGCGGCCCGGCGCGGGCTGCTCGGCTCTTTCCGGGAATCCTGCCGCTCTTCGGGGTGGTGGGCGGCGCCCAAACAGGGGGAATCCTCCCTCAGCCGGAAGTCCTGCCGGGCCACATCTCTGAGCCGCGGATCGGCGGCCATCGAGTGCGGCTCCAGCTGCAGCCCGGCCTGGTACTCCGCGAATTCCTCCAGCCGGTACTTCTGCCCAGCCACAGCCATCATTACCCCTCTGGGCTGGTACCAGCAGTTGTAGTCCATATCCAGGGCCTTCAAGTCAGCCTCCTGCCAGACCTTCCTGCCGCACGACACCCCGCCGTCGAAGAACAGGGCATCGTGTCCACCAGGTTATTCCCCTCCGTGTGTTGCCGGGCTTACTGCCCGGGGGGCCAGACGCCGCGGCGGTATGCGTCGGGGTCGCTTTCGCCAGGCGGAGTTAGTAGCTGAAGGCGGCCGTTGCCTGGCTGCCGTAGCCGTCCCGGGCCACATAGTACTTGAGGATCTTGTGCAGTTCGACGCGCCCGTCTCCGTAGCCGACGTTGGTGTCGATGAAGCGGTTCCAGTAGGCGTCCATCCGCGGGGCTGGTTCGGGGTTCTTGGCGTGAAAGGTGCGGTAGGGGTTCAGCGGCGTTCCGCGCTCAGCCGCCGGCCAGGCTTCGTTGACATCGGTGACAATGACGTCCTGGGGATGGCCAGCCTCGCGAGGTTCATGACCCTGGTCGGCGGCCGACGGCAGGATCTTCGATGCCCCGTAGTTGCCCGACTTGCCCCAGAGGAAGGTGATCGGGTTGTGGCTCCGATCGGGTTGCATGCCGGCCAGCAGGTTGTAGCCCATCATGTAGCTGACCGGTCGGGGATTGCCGAAGTCGCACACGAAGAACACCTTGGACCATAGGTTGCGGTCTTCCTCGTCCATGAGTCCCTGGTAGCCGAATTTGGGCTGCAGGTAGTAGTCGCTGGACAGCAGCGGGCACCACAGCACGTCGGCCTGCTTGCTGGCCGCGGTGTAGTACAGGAATCTGCGCATGTCCGGCGTGGCCGTGCGATTCATCTGGATGAAGTTCGCGTCGATCACCTTTCGGCTCGGGTACAGGCCTCGGTTCTCGGCCGCGTAGATCAACAGCCCCCTGCTGATTTGAGAGACTCGACTCGCACAAACCGCGACTTTGGCCCTCCTTCGGGCCCCACTCAGCGACGGCAGGAGAACGGAAATCAGCAATGCCAGGATGGCCACAACCACCAGGATTTCGATGAGGGTGAAGGCGTAGAACCTCCGAGCAGCTTCCGCCAGGGCGGGTCTTGGCTTCGTTGACCGGACCAGCGCGTCGGCAACCACGAGCGAGTCCTCCGTTCTCTGCCGATCGACGAAAACACGTCCAGGTGGTGGCCGATCCCCGGGCCTCCCGTCGGCCGGCAACGCCCGACGAGATTGTACGACGGATCGCCATTGTCATCGTACACTCTCGTCCTCCGATGTCAAGCCCTTGGCCGGGGTGACCTGCTGCTTAGCGGCCAGCCCGGCCGACACCCTGGGGGGAGGGCGTGGGCAGCCGGTGCTGGCTTGGCCACCCCCGTTCACCCGAAGGTCTGAGCCTGGGTCGCTCACTGTTGATTTGCATGTACTTGCGAATCATGAGGTTAAATGTACATGGAATCGCCCGTGGAGGCGGAGAGAACTCGTTTTCGGACTTGTCCGCTTGACCCGGCTCGATGGCCAGCAGGCCAGCAAGCCGGTCAATGCTGACCCCTGGCTTGGGATTCTCCTTGATCGACGGGAAGCCGATGTTATACTGACGTGTATCGCTGGGAGTCGGTGAGTAAGGACACTTTTCGATGCGGGCCGACGCATGGGTCGGGTCCTTCCCAATCCACCTGCGGTGTTCGGCGGCGGGAAAGCATCATGGTGAGTGACACGCGAGAGGTCGGCGCTTTAGCCGCGAGGTTGGTTCGGCAGGTACGCCGCCAAGTGCTCAGCGGACGGCTGGTGGGGGGAACCGAGCTGCCGTCGGTCCGGAAGCTGGCCAGCCTCAGCGGGATTGGGAAGGACACGGCCAGCCAGGTCCTGCGCTGCATTGAGAAAGAAGGGTGGGCCAAGCGGAAGTCAGGCTACTCGCTTCGGATCACCGACGATGCGGTGACCGTGGCCAGGAAGCACTCCGAGCTTGAACCCCCCACGGTCATCGTCATGTTGGCGGGCAAATCGATCCGCGGTTTCGACCCCGGCATGGTGGATTTGCTGATCGAGGGCATCTCCCAGGTCTTCCACTCGGCCTCCTTCCGCAGTATTTACTTTGACCTGAGCCGGTGGATGGGCTTCGTCCGTCAGTGCCTGGAGGAGGGCAAGCAGTTGTCCTGCGAGGTCGGCTACGTGCTACGCAGCTTGCCGTCGGAAGTCTACCAGTTCTTCGCCAGCAGTCGAGTACCTTGCGTCGTGCTGGGCCATTGTGATCCAAGTCTCAGTCTTCCCTCGGCGGTGATGGACATGGTCGAGGTAGGCCGTCTGGTGGGGAATGCCCTGTGTCCCGGCGGGCGGCTGGTGGCCTTGTGCCAGGACAATCTGGTGGGCTCGGAAATCCAGATCATCGAAGGTGTCCGGGAAGTGGCCGCCTCGCTGGGCTGCCGGGTACCTACGCCGGCGGATTTCCACTACCACCTGCCCACCGACTTCAACGGCGCTGTCGCAGGGATCGACCGGCTGCTGGCAGGGCGGGACCGTCCTGCGGGTCTCCTGGCCCTGCGGCCGGACTTCGCCCTGGCTGCCCTGAAAGTGGCCGCTCGGCGGAGGATCCGCATCCCTGACGAACTCCAGCTCATCGGCCTGAACCACCACCCGGTCTTCCGCTACGTGCATCCGGCGATCACTTCGGTGGGCGACTCCTGGGTGGAAGTGGGCCGGCAGTGTGCGATGTTCCTGGGTGACGCCCTCGCCCACCTCCCCACGACCGCCTCGCGATACGTGGCCGCGACGACCATGGAGCGGCAGGAGTCGACACGGGCGTGAGACACGGGGATCGACCGCGGCGCGAAGGAGATCGGGATGGCGAAGTGGGTTCGGAACGGGCTTCGCAGTTTGAACCGGCCACGGCCTGATGCGAACGATTCGCACCCGTGGCCTCGACGAATGCAGAGGAGGAAGACGAGATGACAAGAGGCGATTCCATCAGGCATTGGAGCGCGATGGCGGTGTTTGTGATCAGCGGGGCGCTGGCCAGTCACGTTCACGCCCTGGTACTGATCAGCCACCAAGGCCAGGCCGATCCGGTCGGCGAGGGTTGGACGGCGAGCGCCGGCGGCAGCTCGGCAACCAACGCTGGAGGCAACGACGGGGAGGATTACTGGGGCATGCAAGTGCCTTCGGCCTCACGCCTCGGCTACACCGTGAACATCAGCAGCGACAACCTCGGCCATCCAGCGGGTTGGACGGCGACCGTACGCGTGAAGCTGGTTTCGGGAGGCGACATAGCCAGCCAGGCGGCATTGCAGGTCATCGACGGCAAGGACCGCTTTGACATCTATCTGGCGGATGGCACCGGATCCGTCGCTCAAGGAGTGTGGATCCGGGGTGCGGCGGGCGACGCTCAGATCAGCACGCTCGATCCGTGTGCCGCCTATCACACTTACCAGATTGTCTTCGATCCGGCCGGCAACGGGGGCAGCGGCACCGCTTCTTTCTACATGGACGGCGCGCTGCTCGTGACCCAAACGCGCGACGATGCCGTGAACAATACGCAGTATCGGCGGATCCTCTGGGGTGACAACAACTCGGGGGGCAGCAGCAGCGAGTCACGATGGGCTCTCGCCCGGTTCGAGTTGGGGCAGCGCCCGCTGGGGGTGTCCAATGACATGTGTGTCAACGCCCTGGTCGTCGCCGACGGCAGCTATGCCACGGACACGACCGTTGCCACCAATGACGGCGTTGCCTCCTGCGGCACGTCATCGACCAGTCCGGATGTGTGGTACGTGTACACCGCTTCCTGCAATGGCAAAGTGCATATCGACACGTGCAACGCGGTGTACGACAGCGTGGTGTCCGCCTATCGGGTCACCGGCTTGCTTTGCCCGGCCGAACCGGCCGACGAGGCGGGCTGCAGCGATGATTGTGGCGGGGCCCCGTGCGGCGGCCCAGGTTCTTGTCTGGTGCTGCCGGCGGTTGCCGGCGACAGGCTGCTGATTCGTGTATCCGGTGCCAACGGGGCGTCCGGGACAGCAACCTTGAACGTCGCCTGCATGGTCGATCCTCCTCCGCCCAACGATGTCTGCTCGGCGGCCGAAGTGGTCACCGAAGGGACGGTCACTGGATCGACGCTAACCGCCACCCCCGACGGCGACGCAACCTGCGGCTCCTCGGGAGGCACTCCCGATGTCTGGTATTCGTTTACCCCAACCAAGTCGGGTACGCTTCGGATCATCAAGTCGGCGGCGTCCGCGATGTCAACCGTGGTCTCGGTCCACCGCACTTGCCCGGGTGGCCTGGAGAACCAGCAGGCCTGCGCGGCCAATGCCGTCCTGCTGACCAACGTCACCGCGGATGTCACCTATCTGATCCGGGTGGCCGGCTTGAACGGGGCTACGGGCACCTTCGCCCTGGAGCTATCCGTCCAGGAGTTTCCGGTCGTCATCACCCACCAAGGGTTGAACGACCCGCTGACGGAGGGCTGGTCGGTCGAGGACCTTGGAACGGGAGATGCCGCCACCCTCGGTCCCGGCGATGATGGCGAGGATTACTGGGGCGTCCAGGTCCCCGACTCGCGGCGGGTGGGTTACACCGTCAATGTGAATTCTGCGGAGTTCGAGAATCCCAGCGGGTGGACGGTGACCATGCGGGCCAAGGCACTGTATGCAGCTGATCAGAGTCAGGCACAGCTCCAGGTGATTGACGGCAAGGACGTGTGGGCTTTGGACCTCATCGACGGCAGAGGCAGTTTCCCCCGTGGCCTCTACGCCCGAGTGACCGCCAGTCCGGGTATCGAGCTGATCGCGGATGTCGACCCAACGGCGGTGTACCACACCTATCAGATGGTCTATGATCCCGCTGGGGACAGCGGCCAGGGCAGCGTCTCCTATTACCTCGATGGCTTGTGGGTCGGCTCGCGCACCCGTGCACTGGTGCCGGATAACACCACCTACTCGCGGGTGCTGTTTGGCGACAATACCGCCCAGACGCGGGGCTACGCCACCGAATCGCACTGGGCGATGGTTCAGCTGGAGCTCGGTCAGCGGCTGGTGGTGATGTGCCACGATCCCTTCGCAGATTCCGACGGCGACGGCGACGTGGATCAGGTCGATTTTGGCGCGATCCAGCTCTGCTACACGGGAGCAGTGAGCACGGTGACCAGCTCTTGCGTGTGCTACGATCACGACCAGAACGCCTTCGTCGACGCCCAGGACCTGGAAGCATTCTTCCGCTGCGTGGGCGGGCCGGCGGTCCTGGCCGACAAGGACTGCGACTGACGACCAGAGGCTGGAGGAGTTCGAGAACGTCACGCGATTTCGCTTCGATGTTGACCTGCAGGGTCGGTCGGTGAACCGGCGTCCGGTGCACCGCCATCCCCCGGTCCCGAAGCCCAGACCAAGCGAGGAGGAGAAATGCGAAATCTGTGGAATCAGGCGGTGTACTTCGGCGTTGCCATGATCGTTCTGGGCCTGCTGGCATCCGGCGCAGGCGCCACGGTGCTCGTCACTCATACCGGCAGCGCCGATCCCACGACCGAAGGCTGGACGGCTTCCACGGGCGGCGGTGTCTCGACCAGCGGGCCGGGCAACGAGGACGGCAAAGCCTATTGGTTTGTCCAGTCCCCCGAGGCTAGTCGGCTCGGCTATACGGTCGACCTCACCAGCGGTAACGTCACCGACCCCAGCGGGTGGACGGCAACCGCGGTCGTCAGGCTTGTCTTGGGTGGAGAGCCGAGCAGCCAGGCGGCCCTGCAGGTCATCGACAAGAAAGACCGGTTCGATATCTACCTCTCCGATGGCAGCGGCACGGTCGCCCTGGGTGTATGGATCCGGTCGGTAGCCGGCGATGTTCAGGTCAGCAGTGCCGACCCGCGCGTCGGCTACCACACCTATCAGATTACCTTCGATCCCGCCGGCAATGCAGGTGACGGGGCCGCTTCCTACTACATGGATGGGGCCTTGCTCGCGACGCAGACTCGCGCCGATGCCGTGAACAACACCAGCTACCGCCGGATCCTCTGGGGCGACAACAACAGCGGGGCGGGCACTCCCAGCAGCGAATCGCACTGGGCCTTCGCCCAGTTCGAGACCGGCCAGCGCGTCGTCCCGGAGCCCGCCACAATCCTGCTGCTGGGTGTGGGCGGCCTGTTGTTCCACCGTCGCCGGCGACGAAGGTCGCCGCTGCTGCAGAGGCAGACGAAGTGAGCGAACCACGAGTGGCCGACAGGCTGGTTGCCGTTTGTCTCGCGGCCGCGTGCATCCTCGGCGCAGACGCATTGCCCGAGGCCCGCGCCGTCTGGTTGATCGATGTGCGCAAAGTCTGGGACCAGGCACCCCACAATGCGTTTACCGACCTGATCCGCTTCCAGGGCCGGTGGTTTCTCTGCTTTCGGGAAGGTCCGATTCATGGTGTACCCCCGCTGGGTACGCCGGGTGGAAAGCTGCGCATTCTGCGTTCCGACGACGGCGAAAGCTGGAGATCGGCCGCACTCCTGGACTGCGGTTCAGACCAGGATTTGCGGGATCCCAAGTTGAGCATCACGCCCGATGGCCGGCTGATGCTCATTGCAGCCGCAGCCCCCGAGGCTTCGCCAGACGACCGGCAGTCGCTGGGCTGGTTTTCAGTCGACGGCACGGCGTGGACGGGTCCCATTGAAACCGTCGAACACAACCTATGGTTGTGGCGCGTCACCTGGCACAACGACATCGCCTACGGCTTCGCCTACGGCCGGCAGAGCAACGCGTTCCTCCGTCTCTACAGGAGCGCGGACGGAGCACTCTACGAGACGGTAATCGAGAGCCTGCTGGCCGGTCAGGATTACCCCGGCGAGACCACGATTCGATTCCTGGCCGATGATACGGCCTACGCCCTGATCCGGCGGGCAACGGGCACGAAGACCGGCCTGCTGGGCACGGCCCAGCCACCGTATGCCAACTGGACCTTCAAGAACCTCGGCGTGCAGCTTGGCGGCCCCAACCTGATTCAACTGCCGGATGGGCGTCTTGTGGCCGGTACACGACTGTACGACGGGACCACGCGCACCTCACTCTGCTGGCTCGATCCGCAGGCCGGCACGCTCACGGAATTCCTGACCCTCCCCTCGAGCGGCGACACGAGCTATCCGGGCTTCGCATGGCATGAGGGCATTCTCTGGGTCAGCTACTACGCTTCGCACGAGGGGAGGGCTTCAATCTACCTGGGCCGAGTGGATTTCAATCGGGATCCACCTCCCTTCGTTGTTCGGCATCTTGGCTGCACCGATCCGCAAACGGAAGGGTTCTCCGTTTCCGTCGTCGGCGAACCCGCGACGCTGGGCGGCGGAAACGATGCCGAGGATCACTGGTCGATCGCCGCGCCCACGTCAAGCCGGCACGGTTACACGGTCAATCTCGATCCCCAGGTCCTCGCCCACCCTGCCGGCTGGACAGCCACGGCACGGCTCAGAGTTGTGGCCGCCGCGGCCCCAAGCCAGGTCCAGCTCCAGGTGATCGACGGCCGAGATGTCTGGGCGCTGAGTTTCATCGACGGCCGAGGGGACTGGGCCCGCGGCGTGTACAGCCGGACCACAGCTGCCAACGGCAACGACTTGTTGAGCGAGATCGACCCCACGGCGGATTACCACACCGCTCAGATCGTCTTCGATCCTGCGGGCGATGGCGGAAAGGGCATGGCTTCGTTCTACCTGGACGGGCAGATTCTCGGTTCCCTCACCCGGGCCGAGGCGCCCGACAACACGAGCTATCGCCGCATCCTCTGGGGCGACAACACCAGCGCCGGGCCACCTACCGAATCACGATGGTCATACACCCGGTTTGAGACCGGCCGGCAAGCCCCCAAGCTGTGCGGTGCCCACTTCGCGGATGCGGATGGCGATGGTGATGTAGACCAGTCCGACTTCGGCATGCTCCAGCGGTGTTACACCGGGCCTGACGGCTCCGAAAAAGCCGGCACGATCGCGTGCCGCTGTTTCGACCGCGACTTCCACGGCCTCGGCGACGGTGATATCGATACGGATGACCTGTCCGCGTTCATGGTGTGTTACCGGGGGCCGGAGTTGCCCTTATCCCCCGATGGTGACCATCGTCCGTGATCGGCCAGTCCTGAAGCCGAAGGCGACGGATGCCGGGGCTTCAGGGGCGGGCCAGGACTCCTTCGGCCGACCACTGGCCCAGCGGAGCGGCGGTATCCAGGGCATCCAGCGGACGCTCGCGAACGGAGAACAGCACGGCGACGCGAGCACGGGGAACAGCGGTCTTGACGCGGACCATGAGCTTGCGGGTGTTCTTGACCGGTTCCTGAGGCTTCTCCAGTCGGACCTCCTGCAGCTGCCAGGCTGCGTTCTTCGGCTCGAGCACGTCGGCGTACAGCTTCTTGTTCCCGAGGGTCAAGATGGCTCGGCGCCCGCGGCTGACGACGGCGGCATGGGTGTGCATGGCCCAGTCGGCCTCAACTGGAGTGGCGGCCTCGATTTCATCTTCGACGAGTATGCGGTCATCGCCGATCAGGGCAACACCGCGACGGACCTGCTGAGCGTGTTTGGCGTAGGCAGCCGTCAGATCGGCCACCGCAAACGAACCGCCGCCCGCGATCCTCGACTCGAAGGCGACCAGCGGGGCCTTGGCCGCGGGATTCTGGTTGTCACCGTTCAGCACGAGCGTGTTCTGGCCTTCGCTGCGCAGGCGGTAGTAAGTCCATCGCTGCTTGCCGAAGTAACCGGGCATGTTGTAGTTGTCGCCCCCCAGTTCGATCGCCCATCGCTGCCCGAGGGCGTCCAGCACAAACGTTCCGAGGTCCAGGTGGCTGTGATTGGCCTTGTTGTCGCCGCCTTTGAACGCAATGAACAGGGCCTGCGGGTCGTTCCACTTGCTCCGCAGATAGGCCGAGTGAATGCCGCGGAACTGGGCCGCGGTCGGCAGTCGTTCCATATCCGCCGCACTGCCGCGCGGGTCGTACCACAGCAGGTCGAAGATCTCTGATCCGCCGAATTGTCGTTCGTTCACCGCGTACGCCGGCCGGTCAAACCGGCGGGCGAAGTACATCATTTGGGCCGCGGTGCCCGGCTTTGAACCCCCGTCGGCATAGTTGAATGTCAGGCCCGTCGGGCCAATGGCGTGGATGCGATACAGGCCCGTTTCCGCGAAGCCGGGCATGGCCTGCAGACCGAAGTCATCGCCCAGGGCCGTGTTCAAGGCGGCCCAGTAGAACGCGGTATAACGCATCGCGTAATTCCAGTAGCCAGGCCCCTCCGCCCACCCGCCGTCGGGTGCCAGGCTTGCCATCGCCCGTGGAATCGACCGGCGAGCGTGCGAAATCACCTCGGCGGCCAGGGAGGGCTCCTCGTCGGCGATGGCCAGTGCCCCGACGGTCATGCCCCCGTTGCACACCTGGTTCCAGTTGTGCCGCGCGACCGCCCACCAGCGACTCCTGCGATACACGTCCAGCCCGGGTTTGAGCCCTTTCTCGGCAATGGCCGTTCGGATGGCTTTACGACTCTCCTCCGAAAGCTGGTCGTACAGCCAGTCATAGCCGATGCCCAGGGCATTGCTCATCTCCGCGGTGTCCAGGAAGTGCGAGGGGTTCCAGTCGGCAAAGGTGGCCGCGGTCAGCATCTCCTTCTCCGCGCGTTCGGCGAACCGTCGGTCGCCCTCCAGCCGGTACATTCCCGCCAGTGTGGCCACACGCCGCAGGCAGGTGCGACTCTGGCTGAGCAGGCGCGGCCCCTCCAGCCTGTGCTCGACGGTCGGCTCGTTGAGTATCTTGACCGCCTGGTCGCGGAGCCGATCGCAAAGCTTGCGGACATCCGTGTTCGTCTTGACCAACTCGCGCACGCGGGCGATATCATCTTCCAGCACCAATAGCCGCGGGTGGGCCGGACGTAGCGTACGCAGAACCTGCGCGTCCGCTGGAGTGGTTGCCGGCTGGGCAGAGGCCAACGCCGCGAAGATCATCGACACGATGAACGCTATTACGGTATGCATGTCATTGCCCCACAACGATTCGTGGAAAAGGACTTCTGCGAGAGCTCGAGAAGACTCGATCCCCATTTCCGAGACTGCCTCACCTGGTTTCGCCGCCAGGTGGCAGTCGGCCATTGTACAACGCTTCAGGACTCAGAGGGTACTGAACTCGCCGCAGTACGCCTATGCCTGGGCACAGCGTTGATGCACTGCCGCCTTGTCGTCGGATCGGGAAGCCCCCCCTGGGCGGGCCTCTGTCCCAGTATCTTGCCTTGAGTCGCCAGAATCAGGAGGGATACCCGTGGGCTACGAAGGACATCCGCTCGGGAAGGAGAGCCGATTCTGTCCTCCGCTTGACGGCGGCCTGTTCACCTTCCGGCTGCGGGCGCAAGAGCAAGGGCCCGGATCTGATCCGGGCCCTGCTGCATCTGTACACGAAAGTAACCCGAAACCGGTTGATCTTCCGGTTCAATCAGGGGCTAAGCCAAGACGCTGTGACCCACACATCCCGCTTGGCCCCTGCCGGCGAGCTGCCGGTACCATCCCTGCTGAGCCGGAGCCTTAGCTCCGACGACGGCGGGCGCCGAGCAGGCAGCCACCGATGCCCAGGAGCAGGACGGTCGTCGGCTCAGGGACGACACCGAAGACCATCATGGCGTTGGCCGTGTTGCTGTTCGGGTCGGTATCCCCGATAACCAGATACCGGCCGTCCGGGGTGAAGGCTATGGAGTAGTTGAAGTTCGGGAGACCTTGCCCCTGGGTGGTGTTCCCTTCCTCCACGTCAAAGTCGATCTCCAGGGTGGCCACGAACGTGACTGGGTCGATCCGGTAGAGGGCGTCGTCCGGCACGTAGGTGGCTGACGGGTAGTTGTCATCGTCCACCACCCAGATCGAACCGTCCAGCGGATTGACGGTCATGCCCTGAACGTTATCCAGCAGGTCACCGGTCAAGCTGGGCAGGGTGATTTCGTGGGCGGTGAGCACGCCCTCGGGGCTCAGCGTGAAGATCTGCGTCACCGGCTTACCATCAACCGTGCTGGTCATTTGGACCGGTGCCATGTATACGACGCCGTTCTTCTGGTCGGCCGCCATATTCTCCGGACTGGCGTCGGGCATCGTGCAGTTCGGCAACGTGGCCCAGGTCGCCATCGTCTTGTAGCCGGACCCGTCCGGAGAGACGGACTCGATCGCATTAGTCTCGTTCTTGTCGAGGCCCTTGTCGTTCAGCAGGATGTCGCCGGGTTTCGCCATGCTTCCGTTGAAGCCGGGGGGGGCAATCTCAGCGCCAAAGGGATCATCGTCGCCGGTGCCGCCCATGAAGGCATTGCCAGCAAACACAACACTGGCGGTGGCGGTCCCCATCGGGTCGGTGATCTTCCGCAGGCCGGCAGTGTAGTCGTAGGGTATGTAGAGATCCCCGTTAGCGTCGACCACGACGTCGGAGGGGTTGCTGTCGCCCAGGTCACCCAGGCCTATCGACTTCGTGGTCCCGGACATGAAATCGGGGGCAAAAATGAGGGCCCGTACGTCGTCCGTCGTTTCGCTGACGTAGTACAGGACTTGACCCGAGGCATCGAACGCCGCTCCGGTTGCCGCACCACCGACCGGGACGGATGCCTTGAAGCCACTGATGTAGCTGCCGAAGCCGCCGAACTCGACCGCTTGGGCCAGCCCCGCTCCCAGCAGCAGCGTGGCTACCAGGCCGAGAGTACTTATTGCACATCTGGTTGATCGCATTCCTTCTCCTCCAAAAACACGTCCCAAAAGCGAAATGACGAAAGGACACCAGTTTCCCATAATCTACTCCGGAGACGACTCAACGTCAATAGCGGCCCACCACAGAGGAGGATTCTGGAAGCGATGACGGATGGCGGCGTTAGTCTGGAGGAACATCTTCCGGACGAAAGGGAATCCATGGGTTTCTTAAGAATTTATTGTGCATGAAGTTATGGTAGTCATGGGGCTCTGCCAGGCACCCCGAAGGAGGGCCTCGGAACAGGGGGAGGTCTCACCACCGGGTGACGCTGCAAAGCGATCCCGGAAGTCTTGGGTCTGTCCTTCGAGGCAACGGGCATGGTTGCCCTCACCTCGCTCCGTTGGTCCAAGTCACGCGGGCGACGAAGACGCTGCCGTCGGCACCGCGCGGATCTGGTTGGCCTGCCAGCGTGTACTCGGCGTCCGTGATCCACGATTCGCGGTCTGTGATGGGCGTCGCTCCGAAGTTGCCCAGCATGGCCCCCCGTTCCGGAATCAGGACACGCTCCGTGGCTCGCAGAACGCGCAATCTGGCCGGGTCCACCTGGGCGATGAACAGGGGAGCCCGGTGGCGGGGGATGTGATCATTGCCTGCTCCTCGGCGGGTGTAGCACAGGAACAGGCCCTGGTTCGTCGACAGCCAGTGCTGCTGCGTGTTGTAGCTGCCGAGCTCGTTGCCGTCGTCGAACAGCCACGGACTCACCGGGGCGTAGTTCAGCCCGTCCTGACTGACCGTCACGTACCCTCGTTTGTCGCTCCGGATGGTCAGATACCAGTGGCCGCGGTGATGAACGATGGAGGGTTCACTGAAGCCTCGGTCGATGTTCAGAAGGAGTTCATCACCGCGTTCGAGGCACCTGAGCTCCCGGCCATCGAACGCGCAGCGAATCACGCTGACCGATGTCGGCGCACTTGCAGACTTCCCGTGATAGAAGGGGACGAGCAGCGTGCCACCCGGTTCGACCGCCCACTGAGAGCAAGCGCTTCGGAAGAAGTTGAATTCCCCTCCGGCGGGCGGTTGCACGGCCTGCCAGTTGGACCATGTGTCGCGCTCCGGATCGTAGACGGCGTACGCGGTCTGGTGCGAGCGCGGCCGGTCGTCGAGCTGCCTGCCTTCGGGGTCGTAGCGGACTTGGGCTCCGATGGCGATCACCCGCTTCGTCGGCTGGTGCCAGCCCGGGGTCACGTCGGCGACGGCGATGGTCGCACCCCCCCGCTCCTTTCGCCAGGCGAGTTCGGGCACTTCCGTCGGCCCGGTCCACGTCCGGCCCAGGTCGTCGGTGCGCATCATGTACAGGCCCGAGTAGTGATCCGATGCCCGTAGATGCTTCTGAAGGGTCATGATCACGGCGGGCTTGCGGTCACGTCCCGCGGCGGGCACGGCCGCGACCCGGGGATGGAACCAGCAGAAGTCCGGTGAAAGCTCCTTCTTCGCCACGTCGAGCCGCACGTCTTTGATCAGTTGGGTCGGGAGCCTGGCGTCGAGGGCCTTGGTCATGGCCTCGATCATGAGGTTGTCCATCATCGGCGGCACCCAGCAGTAATTGTCGTCGTAGCCGTCTCGCCAGCACTGGTCCGTGGGCATGTACCCGGGAGCCCCATCGCCAAAGCCGGCCACGACCACAAACGAATCCGGACGCAGCCGCTGGGCGGTGAGCTGGTAGGCTACGAAGCTCTCCGCCGGCATGATCATGAACTGACTGGCGTCGTCGCCCAGCGCCAGGCAGGGGACGTCGATGGGATGTCGGGCGTCCACGCGCTGCCGCCAGCTCAATCCGAGCGCGGCAGAGATCCTCGGCCAGCGACCGGCTCGAGCGTCGGCGAGCGTCGTCCTCATGGCATCCAAAGCAAACCCGCCGGTGTCGCGGGCAGGCAGGGCTAGCTTCGCAACGCGGAACTGGACGCGGCCCAGGGGGTGTTTCTCGGTTGCGTTCCAGGCCGCAAGCATGGCTTGGTACAACCGGTCGGCGAGGATCGGCCGGTTTTCCGCCGCACCGGTGTTGTACTTGCCGGCCGTGGTGTCACCCGCGCACCCGGTGAAGTAGATCTGGAGGCAGCCGGAACTGTCTTTCTGTCGCCGAGCTCGGGCCATGCCCGGGAAATCCGCCGAGACGAATCCGCGCCCGTAGTGGCTCATCGGATGGACCGCGTAGCAATTCCATGCGACCACCGGCCGATCACCGTCCCATAGGCTGATCGTCTTGAGCCAGGGATCGATTTCGCCCTCGGGGGCGCCGTACATGTCGCCGCTGGAACTGCCCCGCCCCCAGTGGATCTTGCCCTCCGGGGTCATCACCCGGCGGTTGGATGCGATCCGCTCCACTTTGGCCTGGCCGATTCCGAAGTGAGTCACGGGACGCGGAGACGCCAGGGCCTCACGCAAGGCCCGGGCCGTCCTCCGCACGGCGGTCTCATGGAATTCGAGATCGCAGTTCCAGCCTTTCAATCCCTGTTCGTTCAGCAGTTTCTGCGCCGTCAGATCGCAGATGGGCGCATCATGCTGATGGACGGTGGCCAGCATGACCCGTTCCCGGCTTGTACCGGCCGCCTCGGCCAGGGCTTCCCGCCATCGGTCGTACGAGTCGTTGTTGCACTGGCACCAGTCCAACGCGATGACCACCACGGGTTCCCCGGGCCCCAGCAGCACACATCCCTTGGCGTAGAGCGGGTCGACGATCTCCTTGGCGTCAGCCACACCGCCGCCCATACACGCATGGCCTATGGGGATGGTCACGTCGGCGGAGAAAACCGCCACGCGGTAGGGGGGCTCAGAGCCAGAAGGAGCGTCCGCCGCCCCCAGGGGCGCGGTCGCGGAGAAGAAAGAAGCGATCACAGTGGCAAGCAACCGGGTCACAGCGAGACCTCCGTTTCAGCAGCCGCGACCGCGGGCTTCGTCCGGCCGGCCCAGGAGCGGGCGACGCGGATGGCGGCCGCAGGGCGCCTCGGGCATCCGAGTCCTCAGGCTAGGAGTGCGCGGATAGCCGATTCCAGAACCTGTTCTGTCTCGGGTGCGACGCACGATGCGGGACCTGTCTCGTAGCCTCCTTGGGCGTAGCCGATCTTCGTCCCAATGTACTGCGGTCCGCAATCGCCGTACGCGGCCATGCAGAGGAAAGCATCCGGGCGCATCGCGGCCGCCGCGAGCTGGTACTCAACGAACAGTTCGCCAGGCATGTGCAGCACGTAGGCATTGCCCATCCGCAAACAGGTCAGGTCGATCGACTCTCCTCGGGCGCAGCGGCGCAGCCAGATCAGCCCACCGGCTGCGTTGGCTCGCTCGCGCAGCGTCTGGTTGGGGTCGTCCAGGACCTTCAGGCATGCTTCCTCGGTCAGCTCCTTACGGACCGGCAGCTTGACCGGCAGCACTCGCCAGCCCAGATCCGCGGCGCGAAGCGGTTCTTTCTTGACGCCCTCCCAGGCCCGAGCCATCCCGTCCGCCAACCGGCCCGCCAGTTCGAACCGCCGCCCGGGGCTGCCGTCGTTGTACTTGCCGGCGGCGACGTTTCCCCCGGCTCCGTTGAAGTGCACGTGGAAGACCTCGGGTTCGGTCGCCTCGCGCAGACTCCTGGCCAGACCGACAAAGTCCGCGCTCACCGCCCCGCGTCCATAGAAGCTCTGGGGGTGGGTGGCATAGTAGGTCACGGCCGCCAGCGGAGTGTCCCCGTCCCAGAAGCTGACCAGCTTGACGTAAGGGTCAATCGTCCCCTCGGGGTGGGCCGCAACCTCGGGATCCTTGCAACTGCTCATCCGGCCGTGCAGGATCTTGCCGTCGGGACCGATGATTCGCCGATTGGATGCGACCCGATCGACTTCTGCCTGCCCCAAGCCCAGATGCGTCACCCGCCGCGGCTGCTCCAGGCTTTGCGACAGGGCCCGCCCAGCCCGCTCCAGGGCCGCCCGTGCCGATGGCCCATCACAGACGCTGCCGCCCAGTCCGCGAGGGATGAGTAGCTCGTCGATGTCAAAGTCCACGCTGGGGGCATCATGCTGGTGGACCGCGTGGACGGCGACGCGCTCCGGGGTCGTGCCGGCCGCCTTGGCCAGGGCCTCGCGCCAGACCCGGTAGCCGCCGTTCTGAACGGACGTCCAGTCCAGGGCGCACAGCACGATGGGACGCTGGTCCGTAAGCAGTACCAGACCTCGGGCGGAAAGCGGGTCGATGATCTTCCTGGCCGGTCTGACCAGGGCCCTGCAGAGTGGGCTGCCCAGCGGCGGAGTCACGTCGGCCTGGAAGAAGGCGATCTTCAGTTCTCCTCCGGCCGGAACCGGACCGTTCGATCGGCCCGGCGAGGGTGTCGCGCCCTCGGTCATACGGTGTGTGGCCGTCTCCGCGGCGAGCGACGGAGACGTGTGGGCCAGGGTGACCGCCGCCGCGCCGGCGGCTGCAAGGAACTGCCTCCGCGTCGCCTGGTTCGGATCGTGGGTACCATCACCTCTCATGAGAGACTCCTCCGGCCGGTCATGAGACATCAAAGACATGCCCTCCGTTTCGTGCCCAGGCCAACGACCTGATGCCAGTATCGATGGAGGCCTATCCGACCTGGGCGAGCATCTCGCGATGGGCCCAGACTTTCTCGAAGGCCTTGACATACTGATCGATCAACTCGGGCGCCTGGTTGGTGAAGATCGGTATGGAGATGGCACGACGGTTTGCCTCATCGCTGCCCGCCAGGTCGCCCGGGTCCGCCGGGACGTGGTGCCACCACTGGGCTTCCCGGAAGAACGGGTACTTGTGCAGCACGTTCCAGCTGAACGTGCTCACGCTGACGCCCTCGGCTTTCAGTGCCTTGACGATCGCATCGCGCGGCAGGCCGGCCTTCCTCTCGTCGATCAGCAGGATGTTGTCGCGGTAGTACACGCGCTGCATGTCGGGCCGCGTGTACTGTGCCGCCAGGCCGGGTAGCTGCTCGAGGCGCTTGTTCAGTCCGTCGTTCAGGGCGACGACCCGCTTGTTGTGCTCGGGCAGCTTCTTGAGCTGGCAATGGCCGAGCGCCGCCGACATCGGATGGATGCGGAGCTTCCCTCCGAAGGCGGTCTGATCGTACTTGCGGTACGGACTGTCCTCGGGGAAGGTCTTCGGGAGATCGTAGTTGCCGTAGGTTACCGCACGTTCAAAGTCGCTGCGCTCGTAGTACATGGCCATGCCGCCCTCGATCGCGGGAAGCGGCTTGCCCATCTGGAGGCTGAATGCCGACATCCGGCCCCAGGTGCCGATCAGCTTGCCTTGGACCGATGCACCATGAGCATGGCTGCAGTCCTCGAGCAGAATCAGGCCTTTCTCCTTGGCGAAGTCTGCCAGGGCGTCCATCTCGCACGGGACACCAAACCAGTCTACCGCGAGGATCCCTTTCACGTCCTTGGTCAGTCTCCTTCGGCAGTCTTCGACGCTGATGTTGAGCGTGCGGGGATCGATGTCGACGAACCGCGGCACGATGCCGAACATGCGAGGGCCGGCCCACGGGAACCAGGTGGTGTAGCTGGCCACGAGGATCTCGCTGCCCGGCGGCAGGTCCAGGGCAAACAGCATCGAGGTGAGGGCACTCGTACCGTTGGTGTGTGCCTTCACGAACGGCATCTTGAAGTACTCAGCCCAGGCTTTCTCGAACGGCGCGATGGTGCCGTAGTTCGGATTGCGCACCAGTTCGAGCACGGCCATCTCCTCATCCCGGCCGTACTGTGGCCATTTCGTCGCGTCGCCAACGGGTGCGGTCACGGCCTTCGGGCCACCCTTTAATGCCAGCACCTCCGCTTTGCCGGCAGCTCGGGCCTGCCCGGCAAGCGACAGCCCGGCCGCGGCCGCTCCACCCGCTTTCAGGAAGGTGCGACGCGTCGTTTCTCGTCCTTTTCTATTGATCATGATCGAACCCCTGCCGGCCAGCGTTTGTGAATTGGACACGTGATGGGCCGAAGCACGCATCACCAGGCAACCTGGCACGATCAGGTTGCCGGCCCTGGTTCACTTATTGTACACCCCTCGCCTTGAGACACCAATGCAGCTGGTGTTTTGGCGGTCACTTCCGGGATGGCCGGAGTATCCGCGCAGGGCGAAGGGCATTGTTCAGCTTCAGGGTGCCGCCCTGTCGGCCAGGGGCCGCCCGCGTTCTAATCCTCTCGAGCCATCGCCCCCTGAGCCGCCGGTCGATCATGCCAGCTGCTTGCGGTGCGCCCAGATCTTCTCGAAGGCCTTGACGTACTGCTCGACCACCTCCGGCACTGGCCGGGTGAAGTACGGAAGCCAGATGGCCGTCGCGTTCGCCTTCTCAGATCCGGGCAACTCCGGGATCGTCGGCTTGTGGTGCCACCACTTCTCCTCCGCGTACAGCGGGCATTTGTGCTGGAGACGGTAGACGAAGCGCGAGGCCGCCACTCCTTCCGCACGCAGGGCCTGGACCAGCCGGTCACGGGAAATACCTGCTTCGGCCTCTTCAACGAAAAGGACGTTGGCGTCATAGTACAGTCGCTGGGCTTCCGGCCGGGTGCGCTGATCATACAGCCCGGGGAGCTGAAGCAGTCGATCGTTGAGCGAACGAACCTGCTGGACCCCGCTCACGTTGCGCTCACGAAGCTTCGGGAACTGGGCGCGGATCAGGACGGCAGCCATCGGGTGCATCCGCAGCTTGAGACCCAGGCCGGTGCCTTCATAACGGGCATACCCGCTGTCGCCGCCGAAGGTTTTGGGCACGTCGTAGTGCCCGAAGGACACGGCTCGCTCAAAGGAGGAGCGATCGCGGTACATGCCCATGCCGCCTTCAATGCCGGGCAGCGGCTTGGTGGTCTGGAAGCTGAAAATGGACATCTCTCCCCAGGTGCCCATGAGCTTGCCCTTGAGCGAGGTGCCATGGGCGTGGGCACAGTCCTCCAGGACGATCAGGCCCTTCTCCTTGGCGAAGTCGCAGAATCCGTCCATGTCCGCCGGGTTGCCGAACCAGTGAACCGGAAGGATAGCCCGGGTGCCCTTGGTGAGGCGGCGACGGGCATCCTCCAGATCCATGTTGAGCGTGCGGGGATTGATGTCGACGAACACCGGCACCAGGCCGAACAAGCGCATGGGGACAATCGTGGCGAAGAAGGTGTAGCTGGGCACCATAATCTCGCTGCCGGGGGGGAGATCCAGGGCGAAGAACATGGCCGCCAAAGCGCTGGTTCCGTTACAGTACGTCTTGGCATAGGGCACTTTGTAGTAGGCCTTCCAATCATCCTCCAACTCATCGTTCGGGCCGTAGGTGGGGTGGCGCAGCATCTGCAGCACCACGTTCTCCTCGGCCTCTCCGTAGAGAGGCCAGGTGTCTGCTCCTTGGGTCCGGGCGGTGACGGCTTTGTCGCCGCCCAGCAACGCCGGCTTCTCGGTCGATGCGGCCGAGGCGGGTGACGACTGGGCCAGCGTCAGCCCAGCTGCTGCCAGGCCGGTCTTGCCGAGGAAAGCACGACGCGTACTTGCCGGTTTTTTTCGTGTCATCGTTTGCTTGCTCCTGAGAAGCGAGGAGTGATCTCTCGATATCATCACCGGAGGCGGTGAGCACCGCGGTCTCCGGCGACCGCCCCGACTCGAACGAGAGGGACGGTGCCAGCGTGGGGTCCTCTCCTGCCGCGCCGACCGTGCCGCAAATCTGCAGCCGGCCTTCATCCGGCAGCCGACCACCTCTTCTACTTTCTACCGCCCGCAGGCGATGGCGTCAACCGGGCGGATCAACCGCCGGGAAGGTCCGCGCTCGCCCGCGAGCGGTCTACGAGGTCGGGGACAACAGGGCGTCGGAGAACGCCGGCCCAGTGGGTCAGGTTCGGACTTGCCTGCCCTTTCGCGTCCCCTTGTTTGGGCCGCGGCGGACGACTATGTTGGGTGGGTGAACCACCCGGCCGGTCGCGATCTGCGGCTCAATGGGCGGTCCCGGCACCGTCGGGCGGCGAGACGCCGCCCGCACATTCCGACGGCCGAGCCGTCTGTGTCGAGGAGAAGCCATGCCCAGGGAGTCCATCGATACGTCCATCGAGTCTCAGCGGCGGCATGCTCACATCGCCTGGTGGCTCGCCCACCATGTGCTCTTGTCGCCTGGAGTCGCGGCCGGCTGTGCGGCGGCCGTGATCCTGCTCCTCGGCAGCGGCTGCGATACAACCCCCGCGGAGAAGCGGGCGATCGCGCACCGCCCCGAACCGGTTAACCCACTGGTCTGCCGCCTCGCGAGCTACGGCAGATTCCAGGACATCGCGTGGACGCACCTGCCGTCGATCGGCGTGCGGTACGTGTTCATGAACGTCCCGCCACCGGATCAGGTCGAGGTGGTGAAGCAACGGCTCGCGAAGCACGGCCTGGCCGCGATGGTCCTTCGCGGCGAGACGGATTTGTCCAAGCCGGACTCAATCGGCGAACTGGCCGTGCAGTTGGGGACTTGTCAGAAACTGGGTGTCAGGTACATGTTCCTCTCGCCCAAGCGACGCGGCGCGACCAAGGAGACGGTCTACCAACGCCTTCGCGAGGCAGGCGACGTTGCCCATCGGTATGGGGTCACGATCACCCTCGAGACGCATCCCGATCTGGGCACCAACGGCGATGTCCACGTCGAAACGATGAAGCGGATCAACCATCCGAACATCCGCGTCAACTTCGATACGGGCAATATCACCTACTACAACAAGGGCGCGAACGCTGTGGTTGAACTCAGGAAGTGCATGGACTATGTCGGTACGGTCGAGTTGAAGGATCACAGCGGCGGTCTCGAGGAATGGAGTTTCCCAACCCTCGGCCAGGGTGCGGTCGATCTGGCGGGTGTCGTCCGAATGCTCAAGCAGCACGGTTACGCCGGTCCAATCACTCTGGAGATCGAGGGGGTCAAAGGTATCGACATGACCGAGGCGGAGACGAGGAAGATGATCGAGGACTCGGTGGCGTACGTTCGCTCGCTGGGCCAGTTCCGTTGATCATTTGACGAGGCGCGAGGCATGAGAACAGCTACGACTTGTCGCTTGGCGTTTACGGCGGCGTTCATTCCGCTGTGCCCGTGGTGGGCACCAGGTGAGACCCGGGGGGAGGCAGCATCGCCGGCCACCCCACGCAAGCTGGTTGCCCAGACCTACAACTCCGGCTTCGAGCTGGCCCACGATACCTACAACGGAATGGGCACCGGCAGCGACGGCAGGATCTACTACGTGCTCTGCAGCGAGTCGATCGACATCGGGGCCCAGATGTACGTGTTTGACCCGGCGACTCGCCGCATCGCGCACTGCGGCGACCTGACCGAGGCCTGCGGTGAGAAGGGCTCGAAATCGATCGTCCAGGGCAAGAGCCATGTCAATTTCGTCGAGTGCGGGGGCAAGCTCTACTTCTCCACGCACACCGGTTACTACACCATCATCGACGACATGGAGAAGATGGGCACTCCGCCGCCGGGTTACAAGCCCTATCCTGGAGGCCATCTTCTGGCCTATGACCTGGCCTCGGCCAAGTTTGAGGACCTCGGGGTCGCGCCTCAGGGCGAGGGCGTCCTGACGATGAACATGGATACCCGGCGCGGGCGGATCTACGCCCTGACCTGGCCCACGGGCTGCTTCTTCCGCTATGACCTCGCGAAAAGAGAGATGAAGGACCTGGGTTCGTTCAACGAGAAGGGTGAGAACGGCAAGGGACCCACCTATCGCACCATCTGCCGCTCGATCGCGATCGACCCGACCGATGGATCAGCGTACTTCACTACGGGGAGCGGTGATATCCTCCGCTACCGCTTCGACCGCGATGCCGTTGAACGGGTCGCCGGCGACAATATGAAAAAGGACTACTTCGGTCTCTATGACCCCACCTCGCCGGGCCACATGGGCTACAACTGGCGACAGACGGCCTGGCACCCGGCCGAGGAAGTCGTCTATGGCGTACACGGCAACTCGGGCTACCTGTTTCGCTTCGACCCGCGAGCGGTCCGAGTGGACGTTCTCGACCGCATCACCTCCGAGCCGTCGAAACGGAGCGGTATGTACGACCAGTTCAGCTACGGCTACCTCGGTTTCGCCCTGGGGCCGGATCAGCGAACGCTCTACTATCTGACTGGCGGTCCGGTATACGTCGACGGAAAGCGGATCGCGGGCAAGGACAGCACGGGCAAGGGCGAGTCCAAGGGGATCGAGAACCTGCACCTGATCACCTACGACGTCCCTACCGCGACATACCGCGACCACGGAGCGATCTTTTTCGCGAACGGCGACCGGCCGGCATACGTCAACTCGATCGCCCTCGGCAAGGACGGTACGGTGTATTCCCTGTCGCGAATCACCGAGAACGGCCGCACCCGGACGGATCTTTTCAGCGTGGCCCCGGTGGTGAAACCCGTCGCCGGGTCTCCACTGCAGGACCGTTAGTCGGTCGCTCGGTGCGCGCCCGTGCGCCGCGGGGCCCCCTTGTTCGCCGCAGAGCGGATACCGGACTTGTGCGGTGCCTGTGCGGCAAGCAGGCGCAGGAGGAGGGGGGCATGGATACAATAGCGGAGCACCGCCCGGCGGCGTAGTCGGCGGAGTTCGCTGGCAAGTCTCGGACAGAGGGTAAGGAATGATGCGTTCCGCAAAGGGGCACAACGGTCCGTGGAGGAGGAGGGAGACCCGGATGAGACTCACCGTCCGGTCCCGGTCAGGCCTGAGAGCCGTCGCTCTGACCACCGGCCTCGCGCTTTCAGGAGCTTCGGCTCTGCCGGTCTTCTCACAGGATGTGCAGTCGGCGGCCGTCGTGGTACGCGGCGACCAGCCCGGGGCCGTGATTAACCGCAACATCTACGGCCATTTCGCCGAGCATCTCGGCCGCTGCATCTACGAGGGCATCTGGGTCGGGGAGGATTCCTCGATCCCCAACACCCGCGGCATCCGCAACGATGTGCTGGCCGCGCTCAAGGAACTGAACGTCCCGGTGCTCCGCTGGCCCGGCGGCTGCTTCGCCGATGAGTATCACTGGAAGGACGGCATCGGCCCACGCGAAAAACGCCCCAAGATCATCAACACCCATTGGGGAGGCGTGGTCGAGAATAACCACTTCGGCACCCACGAGTTCCTCGACCTCTGCGAGCTGCTCGGTGCCGAGCCCTACATCTGCGGCAACGTCGGGAGTGGCAGCGTCCAGGAGATGATGGAGTGGGTCGAGTACATGACCTCTGATGCCGACTCTCCCCTGGCGAACCTCCGGCGACAGAACGGCCGGGAGAAGCCCTGGCGGGTGCGGTTCTTCGGTGTCGGCAACGAAAGCTGGGGCTGCGGCGGCAACATGCGGCCGGAGTACTACGCCGACCAGTTCCGCCGCTACAACACTTTCGTCAAGAACTACTCCGGCAACCGCGTCTACCGCATCGCCTGCGGCTCCAATGGCGACGACCTGAACTGGACTGAAGTCCTGATGCGACAAGCCGGCCGCCAGATGAACGGCCTCTCGCTTCATTACTACACCCTCGCCACCGGCAAATGGGACAGGAAGGGCTCCGCCACCGACTTCGATGAGAGCCAGTGGCATTCCACCCTTCGCCACACGCTGAGAATGGACGAGCTCATCACCAAGCACGCCGAGATCATGGATCGCCACGACCCGGGCAAACGCGTCGGCCTGGTGGTGGACGAGTGGGGCACCTGGTACGACGTGGAGCCCGGCACGAACCCCGGCTTTCTCTACCAGCAGAACACCTTGCGCGATGCCCTCGTCGCCGCCCTGAACTTCCACATCTTCCATCGCCACGCCGACCGCGTGGTCATGGCCAACATCGCCCAGACGATCAATGTACTCCAGGCCATGGTACTCACTGACAAGGAGAGAATGCTCTGCACGCCCACCTACCACGTTTTCGAGATGTTCAAGGTGCACCAGGGCGCTGCCTCCCTACCCGTGGAAGTGCAGGCACCTCCCTATGCGCTCGACAGCCAGCAGATCCCCGCCGTCAGTGCATCCGCGTCCCGGCAGGCCTCCGGTGCCGTCAGCCTCTCCCTGGTCAACACCCATCCTCAGCGGGCCGCAAGGATCGCCTGCAAGCTGACCGGACTGACGCCCAAGTCGGTGAGCGGCCGCGTGCTGACCGCACCGGAAATCAACGCCCACAATACATTCGCCGCCCCCGAAAGGGTCCAGCCTCGACCGTTTGAAGGCGCTCGTCTGTCGGACGACGGCCTCCAGGCCGAGCTGCCCCCCAGGTCGGTGGTGATGCTGGAATTGGGCTGACATCCGTCGGGTTTTGGGGTAAGGAGTTATCCACTGCTACCAGGGACTTGCCATGGAGACTTACGAGAAACTCGGGGCTTTCTATCTCGGTCGCACGTATGACCTGCAAAAGCACAAGCCCACCGAAGAACTGGTGCTGTATGACAGTCGCGATCTGGTGACCCACGCCGTCGTGGTGGGCATGACCGGTAGCGGCAAGACCGGCCTGTGCGTGACGCTTCTGGAAGAGGCGGCCATCGACGGGATTCCCGCGATCGTCATCGACCCGAAGGGTGATCTGACCAACCTGCTGCTGACCTTCCCCGAACTGCGTCCCCAGGATTTTCGCCCCTGGGTCAACGAGGAGGACGCCCGCCGCCAGGGGCTGGATCCGGATGCCTACGCCGGCCAGCAGGCCAAACTCTGGCAACGGGGTCTGGCCGACTGGGGCCAGGACGGTACGCGCATTCAGCGCCTGCGGGATGCGGCCGAGTTCGTGGTGTACACCCCGGGCAGCGACGCGGGCTTGCCCGTGGCGATGTTGAAGTCGTTTGCCGCTCCGCCGCCACAGGTCGTGGAGGACGGCGAAGCCATGCGGGAACGCGTATCGGGGACAACCGCGGGGCTGCTCGGGCTGATGGGCATCGAGGCCGACCCCCTGCAGAGCCGCGAGCACATCCTCATCAGCACGATCTTGAATCAGTCCTGGACCCAGGGCCGGGACCTCGATCTGCCCGCCCTGATCAGTGCCATCCAGAACCCGCCGTTCACTCGGCTGGGCGTGATGGAAGTGGAGAGCTTCTACCCGGCCGCGGATCGCTTCGCCCTGGCCGTACGCTTGAACAACCTGATCGCCTCACCGGACTTCCATCGCTGGCTGGAAGGTCAACCGCTGGATATCGGCGCGATGCTGTACACGCCGGCCGCGAAGCCGCGGGTAGCCATCTTCTCCATTGCCCACCTGAATGACGCCGAACGGATGTTCTTCGTCTCGCTGCTGCTCAGCACGACCCTGGGCTGGGTGCGCGGCCAGTCCGGCACCACCAGCCTGCGGGCATTGCTGTACATGGACGAGATCGCCGGTTACTTCCCTCCAGTATCCAACCCCCCGTCGAAGGCGCCGCTGCTGACCCTGATGAAACAGGCCCGGGCCTTCGGTTTCGGCCTGGTGCTGGCCACTCAGAACCCGGTGGATCTGGACTACAAGGGCCTGGCGAACGCAGGGACCTGGTTCATCGGGCGGCTGCAGACCCAGCGCGACAAGGACCGGGTACTGGATGGCCTCGAAGGGGCGGCGGCCAGCGCCTCGGGGGCCTTGGATCGCGCCGCCATCGACAAGACCCTTTCCCAGCTGGACAACCGCGTATTCCTGATGAACAACGTGCACGAGGATGCGCCCGCCGTCATCCACACCCGATGGGCGATGTCCTATCTTCGTGGGCCGCTCACCCGACAGCAGATCAGAACGCTGATTGAACCCCATCGCCGGACCGGCGCGGAGGAAACCGGAGCCCAGAGACCTCAACCCGCCGGCCCATCGCCTGCCAAGGACGTTTCCGCCCCCGCCGTGGGGGCCCCGCTCGAGGGTGGCTCCAGGCCAGTGCTCCCACCCGGTGTTCGACAGGTGTTCATCCCCACGCGCTCGCTGCCGACTGGGGCCGGCGCCGTCTATCGCCCGGTGCTCTTCGCCAGCGGCACACTCCGCTACACCGATGTCAAGCTGAACGTTGATCAGGAGCAGCGAGTGGCGTACCTGGTGCCGCTTGCCATGCGGACCGGCTCCCCGGTGGACTGGGCATCCGCCCGGGCGACGGATCTCGGCGAGGGCGACTTCGACGCCGAGCCTGCGGCCGGCGCCTCGTTCGCCCCAATACCTCCAGATGCCTCTAACGACCGATCATATCAGGGCTGGAAGAGAGACTTCGGGGACATGCTCTTTCGGGAGTGTGCTCTGGAGCTTCTGCGCGCGGCAAGTCTCGGAGTCGTCAGCCGACCCGGCGAGGGCGAGCGCGAGTTTCAACTCCGGATCGCGCAAGCCACTCGCGAACGCCGCGATGCCGAGGTTAGCCGGTTAAGGGAGAAGTACGCCTCTCGACTGAACGTCCTGCAGGACCGCCTGCGCCGGGCTCGACAGGCGGTGGAGGTTCAGCAGGAACAGTCGCGGGCCTCGAAGATCTCCACCGCGGTCTCGTTCGGCGGTGCGATACTGTCGGCCCTTTTCGGCAGGAAGACGGCCAGTGTTCTGAGCGTCGGCCGCGCGGGTAGCGCCGTTCGCGGGGTGGGACGGTCCATGAAGGAAGTCGGTGATGTCCGCCGGGCGGAGGAGTCGGTCGAAGCGGTGCAGCAGGAAATCGCCGACCTCGAAGCTCAACTGCAGGCCAGCATCGACGCCCTTGCACAGGAAAGCCGCGAGCAACTGGAGCGCATCGCGGTCCGTCCCAAGAAGTCGAACATCAGCGTCCAGTCGGTGCTGCTCGCATGGGAACCATGCTGGGAGAACCCATGACTCTCGCACCGAGTCGCCGCAAATCGCGCCGCGTGGTCTTCGCTCTGGTACTGGCCGCTCTGGTCGGTGCCTGCCGCACCGCGGCCGTCGCCGGGCATCGTCCGCTCAACGTGCTCCTGATCGTGACCGACGATCAGGGGATCGGCGACCTGAGCGTGACGGGCAATCCGGTGCTCAGGACACCCAACCTGGACCGGCTGGCAGCCGGTGGCGCGAGGATGACGCGTTTCTATGTCAGCCCGGTCTGCACACCGACGCGGGCGTGCCTGATGACCGGACGCTACAACTATCGCACCCGGGCCATCGATACCTACGTCGGCCGGGCGATGATGGAACCTGCCGAGGTCACCGTCGCGGAGGTCCTTCGCGATGCCGGGTACGCCACTGGGATCTTCGGCAAGTGGCACCTGGGGGACAATTATCCCATGCGGGCCATGGACCAGGGGTTCACGGAATCGCTGGTCATTCGCGGCGGGGGGATCGGACAACCCTCCGATCCGCCCGGCGGAGAGGGCAGGTACACCGATCCGATCCTGTTTCACAACGGGCGGCAGGTCCAGGCCAGAGGGTACTGCACGGACGTGTTCTTCGACGCGGCGGCAGAGTGGATCGAAAAGAACAGCAGGCAGGGGCGGTACTTCTTCGCGTACATCGCGACCAACGCGCCCCACGAGCCGCTCAACGACGTGCCCAAGGAGTGGTACGAGCATTACAGGAAGATGGACTTGGGCCCCGTGCTCGCCGGGACCAAGGGCCGAGAGAGGTCCGAGCGGGAGCCGGAGAAGCTGGCCCGCATCTTCGCGATGATCGCCAATATTGACGACAACCTCGGGAAGCTGATGGGCAGGCTCGAGACCCTCGGTCTCCTCGAAAACACGATGGTGATCTTCCTCACCGACAACGGACCGGGTACCCGCCGATACGTGGGCAACCTGCGGGGGATGAAGAGCGAGGTGTACGAGGGCGGAATCCGCGCCGCGTTCCTCGTGCATGGGCCGAGAATGGTCAAGGCCGGCACGCTGTGCGACATCCCGGCTGCACATATCGACGTGATGCCGACCATCCTGGAGGCATGCGGAGTCGCAGTCCCTGCAGGCCTTAGATTCGACGGCCGGAGCATTCTGCCACTGCTCGAGGGCCGCAGCGTCAACTGGCCTGACCGCACGATCTTCATTCAGTCACACCGCGGCGACGTGCCGGTGCCGTACCATCACTTTGCCGCCATCGGTCCGCGCTGGAAGCTCCTTCAGGCCTCCGGCTTCGGCAAGGAGACGCCGGCTGGCCCGCCAAAGTTCGCCCTGTATGACATCGTCGCCGACCCTGCCGAGCAGCACGATGTGGCCCAGCAGCAGCCGGAGATCGCCGCTCGGCTGAAGCAGTCCTACGAAGCCTGGTTTGAGGACGTCGGCAGGACACGGCCGGACAACTACGCGCCGCCCCGCATCGAAATCGGCACAGCGTACGAGAATCCGGTTGTGCTGACACGCCAGAACTGGCGCCGCGGACCGGGCGAGCAGCTGCACTACGGATCGAACGGCACGTGGTTGCTGCAGGTTGCCAAAGAGGGAAGCTACAGCATCCGGTTGCGCTTTCCGGCCAGCGACTCGGGCCGGACGGCAGACATCAGAATTCAGGATGTCCAGCGCACAGCATCGGTCGCTGCGGGTGCGGCCGAATCGAGCTTCCAGGGCGTCATGCTCAGGCCGGGCCCTGCGGAATTGCGGGCCACGCTCAGGTTGGGCGACCAGGTTGCCGGACCGTGGCAGGCAGACATCAGCGGGCCATGACCGGACGAACCGGAACGACGGCCTGGCCCTGCCCGGGGGGCACGTGGCCTGCCCCGGGTGATCGGGAACCTCCACCACGGCAAGGGGTGATTCGATGAAACAGGATGCGATCCGGATGATGCCATCGGTGATCTGCTCCGTCATGCTCCAGCTTCTCGTCGCCCGTGGGGCGTTCGCCGCCGGGGCCATCATCGGCGAGCGCCCGAACATTCTCGTCATCATGTCCGACGAACATAACGCGAGCGTCCTGGGCTGCTACGGCAACAGGATTGTCCGGACGCCAAACCTGGATCGCCTGGCCGCTGGCGGCGTTGTCTTCAGCGCGGCTTACACCAACTCGCCGCTGTGCGTGCCATGCCGTCTGTCGTTCACGTCAGGCAAGTACATCAGTCGCGTCGGGGCCTGGAACAACAACTGCTGGCTGCCCAGTGCCGACTACCCGTCCATCGCTCGAGTCATGAACGCCGCCGGCTACGAGTCCTTCCTCTGCGGCAAGATGCACTATGACCGCACCCGACGATACGGCTTCACCGAAATCGGCGGGAACATGAACAACACCCTCAAGACGGGCAAGGGAAACCGCCGCCGCCCGGACGATCTGGTGTCCAAGGGGCTGAGTGGCCGGTTCCGGGATTTCCACGCCGGCGATGACTCCAACGTACTCGACCACGACCGCCGTGTGACCGCCGGGGCGGTCGAGTTCCTGACTCGCCGCCAGGCCGCCGACAAACCCTTCTTCCTGCTCGTCGGCTACCTCGCACCACACTTCCCGCTCATTGTGCCCGAGCCCTACTGGGACCGCTACAAGGGAAAGGTGCCCGCCCCTGAAATCCCAGCCGGTTTCCTGGATTCCCTGCCGCTCAACTACAGGCACCTTCGGGTCGGCTTCGATGTCCTCAACGTGCCGCCGGATACGGTCAGGAAAGGCCGCGAACTCTACTACGGACTGACCGAGTGGGTGGACAACGAGATCGGCAAGACCCTCAAGGCCCTCGCCGACAACGGCCTCGCCGACAAGACCATCGTCATCTACACCGCCGACCACGGCGAGAACATGGGCGAGCACGGCTTGTGGTGGAAGAATGCGGTATACGATTCCGCTGCCCATGTCCCGCTGATGATCTCATGGCCCAAGAGATGGCCCGGTGGGCAACGGAGAGACAACGTCTGCTCGCTGGTTGATGTCGTCCGGACGATTGCCGACCTCGGCTGGGCCAAGGTGCCTGTCGACTGGAACGGCTCGTCACTCTGCGGAGTCTTGGACGATCCCAAGGCTGCCTGGAAGGACCTGGCGATCAGTGAGTACTACGCCCACCACATCGCCAGCGGATACGTCATGTGCCGCAAGGGGCCATTCAAGTACGTGTACCACACGCCGCCCGACGAGAAACACCCGGCCGCGCGAGAACTGTACGACCTGCGGAGCGATCCCGGCGAATGGCACAACCTTGCTGCGCATCCCGCCCAGCAAGACCGCCTCGTGCAAATGCACGCTGCACTGGTGAAGGAACTGGGTGAAGACCCCGACAAGACCGAGCTGCGTTGCCGGGCCGATTGTGCCAAGGGTTACGACCGGGCTGAAAGCCCCACGCCCCGCAGGCAGCGGGCCCGGGCAGCCCGGTGACGATCGCGGATTACGGGCGGGACACGTAAGAAGAACCGTCGGGCACTGGGCTAATTCCCACGCTCGATGGTGACGTTTTGCTGCTTGGCCAGATGGCCCTGTCGCGTCCGGACGTGATAGGTCAGCTCCGTCTTCTTGCCCGCCGGGCAGATCGCGGTCAGCTGGACCGTCTGGTAGTCATGCTGCGCCGGCTCCAGCTTGCTGATGAACGCGACATCGCCGGGGAAGGTTCGTCGAAGCTCCACCTCGATCGGCCTGGACCGATAGTTGCGGATCCGCTCCGCGTAGCCCACGTGGTCCTCCCAGCCGACCACGACGTCATCGATCTCGAGCTTGGTGCCGCCGCCGTACTCCTTGTACACGTTCAGACCCTGACGCTGAAACCAGAGATGCTCGCGCCAGGTCTTGAGCTTGATCCATTCGTGGACCACTTCGGGGTCCGGCCCGAGATTCAGCTCGATCTTGTCGCCGATGGGCACGTACTTGATCTGTTGCTGCACCCGGAAGCCCAGGCCGTCCTTGCTGTTGTCCCGATACACCCGGACGATCCCGTCCGGCAGCGGCGTGGTTCCCAGCTTCGACTCCGCGTCGTTCTTCAGCAGGAACATGCGCACCAGCTGGTCGCCGTACTCCGCCGGCCGGTAGCGATACTGGATCTTGAACGGGATCTTGCGGCCCTCGAACGACCGCAATCGCTTGCTCCAGCCGTTCTGGATGGTTTCCGTCCCCTCGACCGTGTAGATGAAGTACTCGCCCAGGCCTTCCTTTTCGATCTTCTTGGGTACACCAGCAGACGTAGCCGCGGGTGCCAGCGCGTTCGCCACTTCTGCCACCCTGTCCTTGGCAGCCAGTTTTCGAACCGCCCCCGCGGCTCTCTCTTCGAGCTGCTCGATACTCTTACCGTATTGCCGCCGGGCCAGTTCGGCGATCTTCTCGACCAGGTTGATCGTGCCGACCACCAGCCGCACCTGCGCGTTTTCGTACTCCTCGCCCGAGTTGTTGAACACCCGAACGAACCCGGTAACGTCCATCACCGTCTCGCCGGGATCGGTGATGCACACGTAGTCCGCCGACCAGGTGATCCCGCTGGTGAAGTAGCTGATCTCCACCACCGCTTCGACGTCCTCGGTCGCATGAACGCTCCAGTACAGCACCTGCGGCTTGTCCAGCGGATACGTGGTATCCAGGACCTCCAGCTGGGCCGCCTGCTTCGGGAACCGCAGGGTCACCGAAGTCGGGTCGATCAGCGTGTTCGCCCAGGAAAACTGGAGCGGGTTGATCCCTTTCTTGAACGTCACGTGCCGTGTCTCGCGTACCAGGGTCAGATCCTCGGCGTTGTAGATCGTCAGCTGGACCGTGTCCCGCGAGGGCACGGTGGAGAGATCGATGTTCCGTCCCCAGGCCGGAGTGGCTACTAGCAGGATGAATACGAGTTTCTTCATATCGTCTTCCGTTCTTCGTTGGAACCTCTGATACTCATTCCTTCGGTCCGGTTCTCCCGGCCTCACCATTCGTTCTTGATCATGAGGTGCAGCTTGTGCACGACCTTCTCGGCGGTACCGTCAGCCGCCCGGGGCTTCAACGGAATGTGGAAAACCAGCCGGTCGAACGTGCTCTTCTCGGGATCGAGGCCGCCGGGGAACGTCGTTTCCCGCCCCAATTCCCACTCGACATCACGCTTGGTGTCGCCACGGGTTTCATTGCGAACCGCCCGGGCCAGTTCGATGACGTCGAGCGTGACCGGCGAATCCTTGAAGTTCTCGATTTCATACTGGATGACCACCTCCTGGTTGGCGAGATTGCCCGCCAGGACCTTGCGGTCATTCCGCGCGATCACGCGGCGGACGACGATGTCCTTGGCTACGCCAAGATAGAGCTTCATCTCGTCATCCATGGGCGTGAACTTGCCCCAGTCTTCGCCGACGAAGGCCTCGCCGCCCTTACCGTCGTCCTGGAAGATGCGGGCTTTGCCGGGCATGAGCGGGAATTGCCCCAGCTTGTGCTCCTTGTCATTCTTCAGCAGGTAGTGCATGGGGATCCGCAGCTTCTTCTGCGGCTCATCCAGGTAGGCGAACTCCGCGAGGCTTGCGGTGTAGGTCTTCTGGATCGGAACGTCCGCGAAGCGGGCGGACAGGATCTGCTTGGTCTCGTTGATCCCGATCGGCCGGAGAAAGTGATCGCCGAAACCAGCCCAGAGTCCGGCCTCGCCGAAGTCCTCGTTAGCCAGGTTCTGCAGCTTCACGTATTGGGAGAGCAGCAAGCTCTTCTCGTCATGGGCGGCCGTGGCCCGGTATTCAAAGCTCTTGTTGAGCTGCCCGATGATGTAGCTGATCCGCACCCGGGCCGGACCGGACTGGCCGGCCGATACCTGCCAGACCAGGGCATTCTCATTGGGCGGGTAACTGACTGACAGCACCTTGATCCCCTCCGGGTCCGCCAGAGATCGGAACTGAATGCTGTCCTTGTCAATGGCCGTGTCGGCCCAGGAGAAGTCGACCTGATTCACGCCTTTCAGCAGCGGAACGACTCGCTCCTCCTCGACCAGCGTGACGTTCGGCTGGTCAAGCTGGATCTCGACCCGTTCGCGTCTGGGCAACGTGATCAGCTTGATGCGGGCCAAGGCCGGCGAAACCGCAACAGCCAGGACCATAAGCACGATGGGAGCCGATTTGAATCGAGGCATACCGAAAGCCCCTCGGATGATCCCCCGGAAGGGTTTCCGCTCGCCTTGAGCGGGCCCCCCGGCGGGTGCGTTTCATGAATAGACGCCGTTCCTTCGCAGCGGTTCCCTGAATTCGATGCCAACTGAGGCCGGCCGGGGTTGTGCAGGCCGCTCCGCGGGTCGGCGCGCGGCCAGCTGCCGAAAGGTAGGTGGCGTCAAGACATGGGGGGTTCCGGCGGATGCCCGGGCAAGAACGGGGAAGCGAGGGGCCTGGTAGGCGCAGGAGAGAGAGGACCAATGCTGAGAGAGCGCCTGCGTGTCGACGCTGGTGATGAGAAGGGCCTTGCATGCGCGTTCGCTTGCGGGTGTACTATCGCCTCTTCGCCGTTCCCCCGTCTCAGCCGGACGGCGGCGAACGGTGGACGATCCATGTGGGCGGCGTCGGGAGGCCCGCCGGGTGGTCCGGAAAATGACGCGTGGGGCAGGGGGCGGCCCTGCTTATTGGACGGTTCGTGTTCCCGGATCGACGGATGAGCCGCCCGAACAAGCGTAGGCCGTTTCCGCCGGTGAGGATCCATGGGTATTCAAGGCGCCATTTTTGATCTGGACGGCACGCTGGCCAATACGTTGCCGGATTTGACCGCGGCGATGAACCACACCCTGGGCACGCTGGGAAAGTCTCCATGTTCGCAAGAGGAGGTCCGCCGGTGGGTTGGTGAAGGGCTGCCCACACTGTGTCGGCGAGCCTTGTCGAGGAGCTCTCCGGGCGGCTTCGATGTTCCCGACGACGCGATGGTAATCCAGATGGCTCAGCTGTTCACGGCCTACTACCGCGATCATCGGCTGGACAAGACCCGACCCTACGAGGGCATCCCGGAACTGCTCGACGAGCTCGCCCGCCGGAGCATTCCCATGGCGGTCCTGTCCAACAAGCCGCACGAGCACACCTGGCCGATGGTCGAGGCCCTGTTCAGCCGGTGGTCGTGGGTGGCGGTTGAGGGCTACCGGGCGGAGGAATACCGCAAGCCGGATCCGCGGACCGCTTTGGAGATCATCGCCCGGATGGGCGGCCAAGCCTCACGGATCGCGCTGGTGGGTGATTCAGCCACCGATATACAGACTGGCCGGAACGCGGGCGTGGTCACCGTTGGGGCGGCGTGGGGGTTCCGCGATCGCCCTGAGCTGGTCGACGCCGGTGCCGACCATGTGATCGACCACCCGCTCGACTTGGTCGGGTATCTGTAACGAGTGGGCGCGTCCCTTTTCTCGAGGCCATTATCGCGATTAACCGCCGCGTCAGCCACGGCAGGGGACGTTCGCGGGCCTTGACCCCCGTCGTGGGCGATGGGTATAATTCAATGAAGTACTCACCGTCATTGTGCCGGCGGTACACGACCCGCGTGGTCTCGTGAACCGGAGAGCGTCGTTGCAGTTGTTCGTTCGCGTGACAGCTTTGTTCGCGATCGCGCTGGGTGTGTCGTCCGTCGCGTCGGGGATGATCCAAGCGGGAACCCCCGTTGCCGCGAACATCGAGGGTCCGTGGGCGTACCCAGCGGCCGCGAACCCTGGCACGTCTGAGCTCGCCTGGTCAGCCCAGATCAACGAACCGGCGGCCACCTACATCGCGATTCACTTTGTGGACTTCGATCTGGCTCCCGGCGACTACCTCTTGGTGTCGGATGCCCAGGGAGGACAGACCTACACACTTGAAGGCAAGGGCAAGATGGACCGCGGGACCTTCTGGTCCCAGCACATCAAGGGCGGGGCGGTCCTTCTCCAGTTGATGGTCTCCAGCCTGACCGGGGGACAAGGCTTCCGGATCGACCAGTACGTGACCGGTTTTCTCGACCTGGGCCCGGCCCCTGGAACGGCCGGCTCTGCAGCCAACACCCCAGCGTCAATGGACATGGCCATCGGGGAGGCCGCCGCCATGAGTCGGTCCGTCCAGGCCCTGTGCGGTATCGACGACAAACGCAACGCCGCCTGTTTCAAGGATTCTCATCCTCTGGTGTACGATCGCTCGCGGCCGGTCGCTCGTCTGCTGATCAATGGGTCTTCGCTCTGCACCGGTTGGCTGGTCTCGCCGCAGAACCACTTGCTGACCAACGAGCACTGCATCAGTTCGGAACTCGATGCCGTCAACACCGACTATGAATTCATGGCAGAGGCTCCGAACTGCGAGGATGCCAACTCTCCACTCGGTTTTCGCGGTACCGTCATTTCGGGTGCGACCTTTGTCCAGAGCAATCTCGATCTGGACTACGCCCTTCTGCAATTCACCGCAGCATCTCCGGTGGACACCTATGGGTACCTCCAGGTCGACAATCGAATCACCGCGGTCGGAGAGCAGGTGTTCATCC
>JAGNEZ010000058.1 GCA_018003015.1 Phycisphaerae bacterium
CACGGTTCGCAGGCTCCGGCGCGGCCTGACCAACGCCCTCCGCTCGGCCGAGAAACGGTGCTGGAGAGATGAGCAGCTCCGGGGCGAGCTCTCGCAGCGCACGCTGTACAGGCTGTGCATGGACCGGCCGCGGCTGGACATTTTCCGCATCCGCTCGACGGTCCAGGGCAAGTCCACGGCCGTCTCCATTGTGCTGGACGCCTCGGGCAGCATGCACAACCGCAAGATGGATGTGGCCAGGAAGGCTGTGCGGGTCTTGCTGGAAGCCTTGGCCGATCTGCGGATCGCCACCGAGGCCTTCACGTTCACCACCGGCGACCGGGTAGATGTGCAGCGAATCCTGCAGGAGACCGGGCTTGAGGCCAGCAAGCTGCGGGAACGCTACGGCCGACTCTCCAACCTAGAGATCGGCCTGATCAAGCGTTTCGAGGATCCGGTCAACCTGGCCCTCGAACGCCTGCCCGCCATTCACGGCACCGGCCTGACGCCTCTGGGCGAGGCCATGCAAATCGGCGCTGCCCGGCTCATGCCCCGGCCCGAGACCCGCAAGATCCTGCTGGTGCTCACCGACGGTAAGGCCGGCTGCGATGGTGGTGGTGAAGCGGCCAGCGCTCACGCCGAGCACATCGCCGGGCTTATCAACAAGGCCGGCATCGAGCTCGTGGGCGTGGGCATCCAGGATGACAGCGTGCGTGCAATCGTGAAGGACGCAATCGTTCTTCAGGAACTCGAGGACCTACCGGCTCAGCTCTGCAAGCTGCTGGGCCGCACATTAACGAAGGGAGTTCAACGTGTTGGATAAGAAAACAGAAGCGATGTTGGCAGTGGCCAACACCCTGACGGCAGACGATCTCGACTGTCTTCGGGGCGTCGCGTCGGTCGCGACAGTCGATCCGCCTGACGAGGAGACCGAGACAACAACACCCGCTGTCCCGGACGACGTCGATCCGACAGGTTCGGACGACGAGACTGAGGTTGACGAGGGTTCGTCTCTCGCACCGGAGCAGCCGCGCGCTAGGCGCAAGGGCCCTCGGCACGCGGTTCCGACTCCGGCAAGCCTGTCGGCAGGCGAGTACGAACGCCAGCGCACCCGGGAATCCAAAGTCTCCACCGGCTGCCTGGGCAAGCAGCGAGAGGGGCACGACTGGTGGCCACTGGGCACGGAACTGGTCGGGCGGATCGGCTCCGAACAGTTCACGGCCGTGGTCATCGAGAACCCGCAGGTCAAGAGTGGCCGCAGCCTCCGGATCGCGTCGGGCGCCGCCGCCGGCAGAGTGTGCATCACACCCACGCGTGCGGCCATCGAAGCCACAGAAGACTATCGCCAAGCCCTCAAGCTGGGCCGAGGCGGCGGAATCACGAATGGGTGGGAATTCTGGAGACCGGCCAAGCACTGAGCGCGACTCATCTCTCTGGCGTGCGTCCCGTCCCAGGCTCCCCCGGGGGGCGGGTCGCACAGGCCCGCCCCCACCCCTTCGTGCTCGTTTCTCATTCTTCTTCCTGCGAGCGGACCGATTCCCTCGGTGCGGCTGCATGATCGCTCACCCGACCACCCTCTTTCTACTTGGCCTCCGATGCCGAAAGCTGCGCGAGCTCTTTCGACGGTGCTGAAGCCGGCATGACCTTCGGCGCGGCTGCAATCACCAGTTTTCCCGCCGTCACCGGCGTGATCTACGGCCTGATGCTTCATGCCTGCAACACGCTTCACGGCCTCGGGCATATCCTTGGCCCGAATTGGCTGAGTACTATATGGACGGCGCTGAGCTACCAAGAATTGCAGACGCAAACTCTTCGGCGGACAGGCCCACTTCCTCAACCGTGTACCCCCGTCCGCACTCCGGGCAGCGGTTTTCGGTCAGGCCATAGAGGAGATAGCCACAGCGCGGACATTGCCCCTGACCCAACGGTGGAGGCAGCCGGCCGATGAGGAGTTGGCCGCCGGTCCGCAACCAGGACTGGCCGGTCAGGGCGCGGGCCTCACCGACAGCGCCCAGCAGAAGGACGCCGCCTGCGACCATTGACAGAATCACGCCGTACCGAGCGGAAGACCAGTCAACGACCCAGTAGCCAAACCACAGCAGCATCCAAAATGCGATCACGAACCCGTGGCAAAGCCAGGTGTGCCCGCGTGCCTTGCGGGCCAGCGGCAGGTATACCAGCGTCAACAGCGGGGCGATGAAGCACACCCAAACCTGAATCGAGTAGCCAGGGCTGAACAGACTTCTAAGGTAGCCCTCGCGCACGGCATCCAAGAGAGCTCCTGCCGGCAGTGTCACCGCCATCAGCCAGACAATGGTTGCGGCCGCGCGCTGGCAACCGCGCGCAAACCGCGCCCACTCGGCCAAGCGGGCGACTGCGGCCTAGGCCAGGGCGAAGCCCAGTAAGTAGGCCGACACAAATAGATAGACGGCGCCTGGCACGACCAGTAAGTGGTGAACCAGATCCGAGCCAAACGGCGAGGTGAGAATGTTGCACGCCCCGCAGGCAGGCACGACGTCCCCAAAGATGTCGACCGCCGGCAGGAAGAACGTGAGGGCCATCAAGGCTCCGCCCGTGGCCGTCAACCAGCGCCAGGGACGTGCGCGGCGGCGGGTTTCGACGTGTTTATCAGATTCGCGAACCGTACCGGGTGACACTGGTCGTCCCCGCATCTTCGCGTTCCCCACGAGCACGTCCGGCACCGAGGCCGGACGCCACGAGGTGGACCACCCGGCCACCCGCTTCCGGCTGGGCATCGTTCCCAAACCGCGCACACGCGGACAGGTTGGTCTCAAAGACCGCACTCAACACGATGAAGCTTGGCTACATGGTTGTACAACACGCCGAGCCGAGCGGATGCATGCAGATCCGCTTCAACATTCCCCTCGATAATGGTATTGGCTACCCCGCACTTGGTGCGGACTCGTTCGGACACCTTGGTGTAACACGACCGGCTTCGGCATTGCTGCCGATGGGTTCGGCTACCATCTTGGCCGCCACGGGTCCCCGTAGTAGTCGGCCCGTCTTTGGTACTCCCTGACCTTCACTCCCACCAGCTTTGCCTGGTTCTGCGGTTTCCCCAGCGCCGTCCGGGATTGCGCCGACTTCCGATCCGGATTGTACCTTCTGGCCGCCCTAAGCCGTGGGCACCGGGCCTGCTTTCGGTCGCGTTCCGCCTGCATGGCCCGCTTGATACGTCCTCGCAAGCCCAACCACTCCACGCGAAAAGCGGTCACTGCTTCCTGGGCAACCTGGTTACAGCGGAACTCCATCGCCGCTCGCTCGATTCGCCCGCCATGACTGAAATGATCAGGGTGCCCGTCGGTCGCATGATGAGCTTCGTGGGCCATCAGCCCGACGAGCACGTCCAGCCGAGATCGGTATATCTCCTCCATCGCCCCTTTGAATCGGTGGTCTTTCGTGAGCAAAGGCCAGCCCTCATGAGGTTGATAGCGGCGGCTCAGAGAGACTTCCTGCCCGTTTCGACCACCAGTCCCCCTGAAAGACCTTCTCCGGCAGGTTGACTTGAATACGAATTCATACTCCCAGTTCTTCCCAAGGCCCTCACGGCCGGCTACCCATCGGGCCAGCACTCTCAGGGCCGGCGTTGGCCACTGGCTGCGATTGACGATGCGAATAGACATCCTGACCTCCTACCAGATCCGGTGGTGAGGCTGCACACAAGACTCAGGTGCAGAAACTTTCTGTGGAAACACCAAGGGGGGTCAGGAGCGGGCCCGGGGGACAAGGCTTAAATACAGGGGCCCACTCTGTTGCGCCATGACATCATCAGGAACCGAACCAGCGGGAGAAAGGCGCTTTCGTAGCTGGGGCGAGGCACAGATCGCACGCTGCCTCGACCGCTACCGGATCCCCTACCTCTACGAGCACCCGCTGGCCGTCGTTGATCGAGGCAAGACCAGAGTCTGGTACCCTGATTTTCAGCTTTGCCGCTACGGCATGCTCATCGAGTACTGCGGGCGTGTCGGCGATCCGGATTACGCGGCAGGGATGGCCAGGAAGCAGACCGTCTACGACGAGAACGGCCTGACCGCCCTGATGCTGACTCAGGAGGACCTTCGGGGCAACTGGCCGGGGAGGATTCTCGGGCGGATCGACGAGGTGCTAGAGGACCGCCTGACCGCGTTCCGGGCCGCGGCGTCCGACCTCTGGCCCAGTGAGGACGTTCACAGTGCGTCCCGTTTGGCCCCCAGTGGGCCGAGTAGGTCGCTACATTACCCGCGGTAACTGTGAATTCTCCCCCGCAATTTCTTCCCCGTTGCACACGGCAAGGGCTGCCACCACGCCGCTAATCCTGATACCCGGTGCGGAGCAGACCGTGCCGGCCGATAATCCGGTGAGCAACCGGGCACATATGGTCATGCGTGCGTCGTCCCCAGTGCCACTGGACTTGCGCTTTCCGGGGAGCGCCGTGGTCACGACCCATCGTTACCGGACGTTGCCGTCCCCACGGATTCCGTTCGGTGATTGTACCGCCCCCACGGCTTGTTAGAATGGACTCTGTGCGGTGCATTTCTGAGGCCCGAAGGAAGGCCGTGACGGGAGCCCATGTGTCTTAGCCGGCTAGTCGGCCCTCCCCGTCCCGCCCTTCTCGCTCGTCCAGGACTCGAGGCGCCGCACTCGTCGCGGCCGTTATGCCGCCGGCACGAGTCTGCTCGTCTGCGGGCCGGCTGGTCGCACCGGTCGTGGCCCAGAATCGATCCCCTCAGTCTGGAGGATGAACAGATGGCCCAATGTACTGATTCTCCGAAGACCAAAGACGGTCGCAAACGCGCAATTATGTGCGCTGCAGGGCTTGCATTTGCCGCAGCTAGTTTTCTAGGAAATCCAGGATATTCGAAGACGATTGAAGTTACGCCTGAGTGGAGTTATGAGCAGGTTAATGCATTATTCGACGGAGATCCAAAGACAACTGGGATGAACGGAGAGGAAGATGCTGTGGCAGGAGATACTGTTCATTTTAAGGCAGGAGAATATATTTTGCCGCAAGAAGGGCCAGGGACAAAAAGATACTTTTTAGTCAGTTCTGGCGGGGAAGATAAAAATCCCATAACAATCGAAGGAGAAGGAAATGATACAACCATTTTTAGAGGTTTTGATGTTGAACATGTCAGAGTATGGCAGGTTAATGCAAAACATGTAGAATTTAGAGATATTGGAACTGAAAGTGCTCAAGCAGGGTTTCAAATCAGTGATATTGTAACGCGTCCAGAATATGATGGTCTGGTTTTCACTAGGGTGAAAACAAAGGGGCATCCTTATCATCTTGTATACAATCAACAGCAAACTGATTCAGAGACAAAAACACCAAGCATAACTCTTAATAGCCCTGTTATGGAGGGGGGAATAGAAGGAATTAGTTTTTCTAAAGATCGCGGAGCACCTGCAAGTGCAAAGACAAAATATCTTGGAGCAAATAATGGGACATTTAAGGGATTAAGCGGGACCTGTGTTAACGGGCCTACATACAGAGATTCAGAGACAGGCGAATTTGTTACTAAGGGAAATAATGATCTTAATTTTAATGTTATGACTGGTTGTGGGGGCAATTTTACTGTACCCATGAGACAAGGATTTCAGACACCCGCAGGTTTGGTGGAGGTAAATATTGGATCAGGAAGTTTAGCGTCGCTTGGTATACAACCACATGAGGGAATATTGAATAGGGAATTTCCGACGCTGGATGAGCTGATGCTTGACGATGATGGAAGACCAATGAGAGGAAGTCCTCTAATTGATTCAAGATATCCATTGGGATATGCGGGGTCAATGGCGCCTCGACAGAGATTTGATTTCAATGAAGATGATGCTGTTAATGGAAGTGATTTTTCAAAGTTTGTCGCATGCGTGACAGGACCTTCAATTCCATATACTGGCGGATTGCCAGCAGGATGCGATTTAATTCCAGATGGTGAAGGATTTATCAAGGCAGATAGTGATAGGGATGGAGATGTTGATCAGAGCGATGTTGGGATGATGCAGAGATGTTTCTCGACGCGTGGCGGAAGAATTGAGCCTGATTGTGTTAATTGATTCGGGGAAGCGTGTAGTTGAGGTGTTGCGGTAGGTTTGAAGAAGTGCGCCTTGTCGGCTGCGCCGACTTCGGCGCGGCCCCTTCGGGGCTCGGCCCTGCGGGCCGGTTCGCGTTCCGAGGGCGCTGCCCTCGGGCTCCCGAAAACATCTGAGCAATGGCGGGCCGGCGGATTGACGTTTGACCATGCGGAACCGGGCGCCGCCGTCTCGTTTACGGTCAAGCGGTCGCCGGCCGAGGGTAAAGCCAGGGCCGCCCAGAACGTCCGAGCACTCGCCCCCAACCAGACATGATGCCCGTCCAGGACCTGGAATGACGTAGCCGGCCATTTCTCGCCGACGGCTGGCTGCCGCCCCTGCCCAGGCAGTCAAAAAAGCCCGGCTTTGCCGCGCGGCCCTGAGTACCCGCAACATTTTTAAACCCCACGCTCGTCACTTCGTCACTGGAGAGTTACACCATGACATCACGATTCCACTACCAGACCATCAGCAGCTACCGGATCCTCCCGCCAAAGGTCAGGATCATCGAGGACGAGGATAGCCGCCGGACTCCGGTGGAGCGATATCTCGACCACGTCGATCAATTCCTCGCGCGATCACGGCCGCACACGATGTATGGCGGACCCGGTGACCCGGTTTCGTGGGTGTTTGGCAACCAGATGGCCAGCCACGAGGTGAGTGCCCGCCACTTCGCTGAACTGGTTGAAGAACGGCGGGCCCTGACGCAGCGCCATCTTCGCGATATCCAGTGGCGATTGGATGAGCTCTGGGAACGCAGGCCGCTCCGCCGACGAGGCCCATTCATGTACGACGACGGTGAACTGAACGATGTCGAACGCGAAATCCTCGAGCTGGAGAAAGAGAAGCGGGCTCTGCAGATCAACCTCTGGCGCGACACGCAGGAACTGCGGAGCACCCTGGTCACCGAACGCCGCGAGGCGGATAACACGCGCCGCCGCATCGACTACCTGGCGGGAGGTAGCAGTGCGGGAGCATAGCGCCGGCGAGGCCCTGCGGGTCCGGGAGCTTTGCCGCCAGCTCAAGCCGGTCATTGGGGCCCGCGCCGACCGCATCTGGATGGCCTACGTCATTGAGGATAAGGACGGCAAGGCCCAGATTCTCGATTATCTGGAGGTCCTGGCGGCCCAGCACTTCCAGGGGACGCTGGAAAACGAAGGCCCGGGGCTGCTTCCGCCCAGCACTGAGGCCGCGCGCGGCGAGTATGAATTGGGCACCGTGACGTACAACGGCCGGGATCTGCATCCCTTAGGCCTGCGTGAAAGCGAGTGGATCCAACATGTAGGCGTGTTTGGCCGCTCGGGCGCGGGTAAGACGAATCTGGGCTTCCTGGTGGTACAGGAACTCGTCAAAGCCGGCAAACCCGTACTCATCCTCGATTGGAAACGCAACTACCGTGATCTTCTGACTTTGCCCGGCTTCGAGAACACGGCGGTGTATACGATTGGCCGTGCGGTCTCCCCGTTGTCCTTCAACCCGTTGATTCCGCCGCCGGGCACTTCGCCGCAGACCTGGCTGAAGAAGGTGATCGCCGTTCTGGGGCACAGCTACCTGCTGGGCGATGGCGTCGCCTACCTGCTGCAAGAGGCGATCGACCGCGCCTTTGAGGAGGCGGGCGTGTACACCGGCAGCGTCGATCGCTGGCCCACGTTCAAAGAGGTTCTTGAGATCCTGAAGCGCCGCCAGGTCTCGGGCAGAGAGGCCGGCTGGATGTCCAGCGCGCTGCGGGCCCTGGCGAGCCTCTGCTTCGGCGAGATGGATACACTGGTCAACCAGGGGCATGACGACATCCGGTCGCTCCTGTCGCGGCCGGTGATCCTGGAGCTGGATGCCCTGACCCAGCCGGACAAGGTGTTCGTGGCCAGTACGCTCGTACTGTACATCCACCACCTGCGCATGACCGAGCCTGTCCGCGAGACACTGAAGTCCGTGCTTCTCATCGAGGAAGCCCACCACATCCTGTCGGGTGAGCGCCAGAGCCTGGCCGGAGGCCAGAGCGTCATGGACATCGCCTTTCGCGAGATCCGGGAATTCGGGACGGGAATTGTGCTGTTAGACCAGATGCCCTCAACGATCACCGCCTCGGCGCTGGCGAACACGTATGCCGTCCTGTGCTTCAACCTGAAGCACCGCGCGGATGTAAGCGCCATCAGCCAGGCCATGCTCTTGGAGGACCAGGAGAAAGACATCCTCGGCCGGCTGCAGGTCGGCGAGGCGGTCGTGCGTTTACAGGGCCGTGGTGTGCGCCCGTTCATGATCCACGTCCCGGAGTTCGCGATCCACAAGGGCTCGATAAGCGATGCCCAGGTTATGGTGCACATGCGGCAGCTCGGACTGCTGTCTGACCGGCGACGAGCGGTACTCCGCACCGTCTCCGTGGCGAACGTGGCCGATTCACTTCAGGAACCAGCGACAGATCCCGAATGGCCAACGCACAGCTTGCCTGAAGCGGCCTTTCTGGCCGACGTGGCCGCCTTTCCAGATAGCGGCATTGCGGAACGTTACCGGCGCCTGGGGCTGAGCGTTCGCCAGGGGCAGAGAATCAAGGATGCTGGGATCGAGAAGGGGCTGATCAGCGAAGAGATCCACACCACACGCATGGGCAAGATCCGAGTTGTTCGGTTAACCGACCAAGGGCGCCTGTTGGTCGACCACCCCGATTCGCGCCCAGAAGCAGCCTGACCGCTGGGAGAGAGTTGGCTCTCGGGCAGAATCCGGCAGAGGCAGACGTTTGCCCGCAACTGCGTAAGGGTATTGCCCATCTCGTCCGCACCGGTAAGCTGTCAGAAAGATGATATCCTCTCCCCATCAACCGCCAGACTTGGAGACGCCCCATACGCCAGGGGACTCCGGCCTCTGCTGTCCGCATTGCGAGTACAACCTGACCGGGCTGACCGAGAACCGCTGCCCCGAATGCGGCCTGCAATTCGATCCCGACGAACTGCGCCGCCTGCTTTCGGGCCAACCGCAACCGATCCCCGATTGGGACGGTCGGCACGGCCCAGGGCTCTTCCTGGCCTTCTTTCGCGTCTGCTGGACGACGTGGTTTCACCCGATCCGATTCTCCAGAACCTTCCCCTGGTGCGTCAACCCCCACTCCGCGATGAGCTTCTGGTTCCTGACGCGAGTGGCGGCGGCCGGTCTGGTCTGCGGTGTGGCCGCCAGCGGTTTACTCGGCGATCTGTCATCTTCCTGGGAACGTGCCAATCTCTTTGCCGTCATCTGCGGCGGGACTTCCGCATCCCTCGCCTGCGAGGCGGTTCTGGTGCTGCTGTTGCGGCTCCTGACCCGCCGGCGGATCAGGGTCCAGTCGGAGCACGGCGGCTCCGTATCCTGGTGGCCCTTCATCGGTTTTCACGGCAGCTTCCTGGTGGTAAGCGGCTTAACGATGCCGTTGTATGTCCTGGTCGTAGATCAGTGCTTTTTTGACTGGCCACATCAAACGTGGGAGAGGGTGTTCTGGTTCGTGGTGTGCGTGCACGTGGCGTGGTGGTGGTATTGCCTCGGCAGGGGTGTCGTCGAGCGCACGCGGCCGTCCAAGGCCAGAATCATCGCCATTCTACTCATTCCGGCCGTGGGTGCCGGGGCGATCCTGCTGGGCATTTACGCCACCATTTTCTTTGGCTTCGCGATTTTTGTACCCTTCCCCCGTTAGCGATGCCCAGGCCGTGGTGATCGCCGGTCGATGAGGCACCGAAGAGGGGCGCCTGTTTCTGGATCATGCGGAAGCGAGCGGAGGAGTCCGGGTTAATGCCGGCGAAGAGTATGTGGAGTTTACGCGTCAGCAGTCGCGATGAACGCGTGTGCGGGTATTGAATCGCCCGAATCGCCGCTTCTCTCGCAGCCACGACTACGGCCAGCCTTCTCCGGCGGCAAGAAGATGCGGAACTGTACAGACCTGAAAATCGGCGGAATTTAAGAGCTTTTCCTGTCACGCGAGAGTAGTCTGGCAGGGCAGGAGATCTGTGTCCTCCGGCCAGACCCACGCATAAACTCCACATATACTCTACCCTGTGCCTGAAGGCTGGCACAGCGGCAACCCTGCTCTCCGGATCCTCCTTGCAGCCGTTCTACTCGGTTGCCTTGACCGCGACCAGCGTAGCCCGGATCTCCGCCGCCTTGTCCGCGTCCAGCCTGGCCAGCAGCGCTTCAATCCGCGTGCCCAGCCCGCCCGCTGCGGCTGGCCGTGGGAGCGTCAGATAGGCGTAGCGGATCACGTCCGCGTCCTGCTCTTTCACGAGTTGGTTGGCCGCCTTGACGCCCTTCTCGCCGATCCGTTGCCGCAGCCGCTCCAGACGCTCCTGCCGGCTAGGGACGCCCCGCCGCTTCTGCGTACCCGTCTTGCCCCTGGCCATATCGTTCCTTTCGTTTTTCAGAAGAACCGCCGATGAAACCGGTTGCGATGTTAATTATATCGGCGTTCGAATTCAAGTTTTGGCATCTTAATACCCCTGCTGCGCCTTTTAGGCTTTCAGTGAATAAAAGGCCATATTTGGCTGATCGCCAGGAATCCGCTATTCGCAGGGAGTCCCTGGTCTTTCTCTGCGGCCTGGATGCGCCCGCCCCGCCGGCCTGAGGTAGTCGTGGCTCATGCAGGCCGTTCGGCTGTCGATCGCCGGCGTGCCCGGCGGTCCCGTGCACACACCGATCGTGCTCCTCGACCAGGGACGAACTGGTGAGCGCCGCGAGCGAGCTCAAGCAGGTAGTGTCGGCGAGGCCTGCGTGGTTCGTCCTGGCACCTGCGGCCACCTCCCTCTCCCGATTGGATCATGCGGCTGAGCAGAATGCGTCGACGCGGTACTCCTGTGCGAGGCCACCGCCCAAGACGGCAAGAAGTGCTCCGCGTTCTCTCGTTGGTGGGTTTCGTTTCCTTCAGCACTGCGACGGGACGGCATTATAGATCTTTCCCCTGCGGGTCGGCTGCGTCCTTGGAGGTGCCGCTCTCAAGGGCCTCGCCTAAAGACGTATAAAGCCTGCGTCGACGGTCGTGCATGGAAACGAAAACCTTATCACCAACGGAGAAGCGCAGAGAGCTGATCTTGGAGCTCATGGGGGCGGTGAATTCCGAGGCGAAGTACCGCTACCTCGAGCGACAGCTCAGCCGCCTGGATTCAGATTCATCTTCAATAACTGAAAAGGAGGTGACCACGAACATGGACGAAACAACACAAACCAAGTTGAACGCATACCTGGAGCTGCTCGCTGCGGCCAAGGAACACGTCGAGGAGGAATTTGTCGCGATGAACCTCGTGCAGGAAATCGCACGGGATCGCCGGGCGGAACAGATCCGCGCCGAGCGGGCTGGGCGATCCGCCACGCAGCAACGCCCACGCGGCGATGTCGCAGGCGACCGCGCCTCGCAAAAACAGATCGACTGGCTCCGCGACCTGGGCGTGCAAGTGCCGCAGTACTGCACCCGGGCACGCGCAAGCGAACTCCTCACGGAGGCGCTGGCCAAGCAGGCCGCAAGGTAGGCCGTGCACCCCGCGGCCTTCGGGCTGCGGGGCCTGCCCCCCGTTGGGGGCGGCCAAGGTGGCCGCAGCAGGCGGTAGCCGGCCAGGCAAGCCGGGATTGCCCGCGCTGGCGGCGCACGCTGGGGCAACTGCCTGTCAGCCCGGCCCTCACGAACGCCGTCATGCGAAGCCCCGCGCAACTTGCGGGTGCCCGGGCACAGCCCGTGGTTTTCGGCGGGACGCGAGCACGAGTCTGATGGCGAAAAGCTAATAAACCCGTCTGTCCTTGCGGGGGCATGACCAACTTCTACCTCGATATCGAAACCACCGGCATCGACGCCCAGCATGATCACATCCTCACGATCCAGTTCCAGCCGCTGGACCGCTCAACGGGACAACCCATCGGCACCCTCCGGATCCTCAAGGCCTGGGAGTCGTCGGAGAAGGAGATTCTCGATCAGTTCATCGCCGAGGTCGGCATCCTGGATCCATACCCTTTCGCGTTCATTCCCGTCGGCTTCAACCTGATGTTCGAGCACAACTTCCTCAGGGCAAGGAGCGTGGCCCACGGTCTGCCCGAGATCGACATCCTGGCCAGGCCGTTCATCGACCTCAAGGCGGTCGGGGTGCTCATGCGCCACGGCGAGTTCAAGGGCACGAGCCTGGACGCGCTTACCGGCAAGCAGGGCAACGGCTCTCAGATTTCAGTTTGGTACGCGGCGCGCGATTTTGGAGCCATCGTGCGTTACATCGAGCAGGAAGCCCGGGAGTTCATCCGCTTCTACGCGTGGCTGTGCGCGAGGATGCCGGTGTTGCGGAGCGAGTGGATGAGGGAGTGCAGCCGAGAAGCCCGCGATCCTGAGGTTGATTCTCCGGCCACGCCAGCTGTGCGGAGTCAGGCAGGGAACGATACCAAGCTCCAGGCAGGAGTGCCCCCGGATTGCGGCGGGGCTCGAGCGAGCCGATTCCCGACAAACGCATCGGCCGAACAGGCTGCGCGGTGGTCCGCATACCCTCGTAACTCGACGGCGCCCTTGAAGGGGTGGCAATCTCGAGTAGAATCCCACCCATCAACATCAACCGGACGCTGACCGGTATTCTATTGGACCCGGGAGAGGTTGGCGGGCCCACTTGCGGGAGATCCGGCTGGACATGGCCTTCGCAGCTTCCAGATACTCCGTTGACCGGCTTGCTCCTGACCGCGTGCACCAAATCCTCGCACGGGTTGCGTCGGCCTACGGCCTCGCTGTCTTTCGGTCAGACCAAGGTGGCGGCAAATACCGCACGGAGTTTGTCCAAACCAGACCGTGGTACGCCGTCCTGATCCGCCGCCGCCCCCAGCGTATAACCTGTGCGCTGAAGGCTACGGATCGCGGCACTTGCCTAGACATAGACCACCGTTTCTTCCGCTCGTACAGCATCCTGGTTTCTTGTGTGGTAGCCTTTACTGGCGGGCTATTCCTGTACGGCGCGCACGGCGTGTTCTCAGTCCCACATTTCACGTTTGCTGGCTTCAGCCATTCTCTTCTCGCCATATTCCTCGGCATCCTCTTGATGGAGAGGACTCTCTCTCTGATTCGGATGCCCGCTGGCCCCTTTCTCGATGACTTACGAGAGGAGGTCAGGCGAAGCCAGGGCTTGCTCGAAGAAGACAGAATCGGCGTACGTAGTCCCGAGTATCGCGTGCACATCGCCTTCCTCGTGTACATTTTGATACTCTTCTTGCTGGGCGCATGGGTCAGCGGTATATGGCTCGCCCGCTTGCCCGCCGCCCTCCTGGTCGTCTCCGCTACGGCGATAGGACTGATTCTGGTACTGCTGATAATGCTCGCTGTTACGGTGTGCCGACCCCCTGCAGCCCTTCGACTGAGCATACCACTCGCTTGCCTCGGAAGTTCGATGGTTAGCACCACACTAATCGTAGCCCTCTGTATTCCAATGGTCTTCGGCGTCCCCCGAAGAGCACTGTGGAATCAAATTCTGACAAGGAATGGCACAGTCGAACGTCTTGACCCGCGAGCATCTGCTGCACTCGGCTCTGAGAGGCCCACTGGTTCCCCAGGCGCGGAACAAATCGAGGCGAAACGGCGACTCATTGGCCTCCTTTGTCCCATCGTTCTTGCATTCGTCGTCGTCGCAGGAATTTACGCCGCAGGAACCCTCGGTAGCGTCGGGTCTGTCATAGAACACGCAAATCGACTTCAGGCACAAATCCAAGGCAGGACGACCCATGAGGCCGTCTCAGGGGGCAGCTTCTTCCGACCAATGCGCCTGCTCTTAATCCTGGTCTGGATTTCGTTCGGTGCGCTGATCTTAACTGGTGCTGGTTGTGTGATCATGACAGGGATCGGAGTTATTGACCCCGCGCATCTGTTATTCGGTCAACAAAGCGTGGGAGTCATTGAGGGAACCGCCATGGCGCTCGCGCTTGTCCTCGGCTTACCCTCTTCTGGCCCAGGATTACTCCTCCTCAGCCGTGTGTTGTGGGCGGCGAGCGCGTTTTGTGCGCTTGGCCTATTCGCTTTATCCCTGATGAGTTACTACTGGCGCCGCTGGTTGACTTTGCGCAGGCTGCGCGCCTGCGTTTTGACCGGCGCGGGAGCACAGAAATCGGCACCCATCGAAGACATGATCTGTGACTTGGCTCGACGCGCCCGTTGCCCAACGCCGCAGCTGGCAGTAACGTCCCGATCCGATCCGTACGCAGGCGTGTACGAGTTTGGGCTTTTGAAGAGAGAGAGGTACATCGAGCTGTCAGTGCGGTTCATCGAAACACTTGAGCGGGACGAGATCGAGGCCGTGCTCGCTCACGAGCTTGGCCATTTTATGAGTGGACACTGCACAAGACACAATCTGCTGCACATTCTTGCCCGTCTGACATTCGTCGGCGGAGGGTTCGTCAGCGGGATCGAGAACAGCTTCGGAAATGAACTCGAGGCCGACCGCGTTGCCGTTTCGCTCCTGAGCGTCAGGCCGCAAGTCCTGCGCTCCTGCCTGGAGAACACCCTGGCAACCCTCGCTTTGGACTCGCTGAAAAGGCACCGCATGTCTGTAGGCTTGGCACTCGCGCAGAGCAGCGGTGCTTTGGGCAGATCGTCCGCATGGGCTCGCGGCGAAGCCAGGGAGTCCCTCTCGCTCTCCAGCCGCATTCGCCTTTGGCTGTCGATTTATGCATCGGATGTGGATGTGTTTTCGTATTGGCATCCATCGCTCAGGGAGCGCATTGAGCTACTGAAGGCGATGGAGGAGCCCCCGTGAGTATTTCCCTAGCGGGTGTAGCGGCTGGCGGTAAGCGGGTGGCAGGACACCTGCGGAGGCGTAGGACCGCAATCGCGACAGTATGCGTCTCGTTACGATCGGAAAAGAGAGCAGATCTTCTGGAGCATCCATGATCATGATACGTTTTGATGACGATGAACTCCGCTCTCTCACCCATGACCTAGTAAGGTCTTTTATTGAGAGGCATTATCCCGAGGAGGTTGCGTACTTCCCTCTCATCTGGCAACGGTTCGTCAAGGAGAGAGTCCTCGATCCCGGCAGCGGGCCGGTTGACAATCAGGAACGATTTGCGCATCGGCTCGGGTTGCCGTTCGCGGAGGACCGCGGTATCGATCTGGCGGGCGCTCTCGCCGTAGTAGCCATAGGAGCCGTGTTACACCAACTGAACCGGCAAGGCATAGCTCCAGACCTCTCGAAGATCAGGATGGCCATTCAATGCTCGTCCGTAGAACTTGGCGCTGGAGACCAACTGGCCAACGAGCTCGCGCAAGAACTTGGGCCTCAGCTACACAATGCTTTTCAGAGGCTGAATGAGAAGACCGACAGCGTCTACGTGGAACGACTCGAAAGCGGAATGGAGAGGCCCCAAGGTGCCCAATGTTCGAGAGAAGAAGCAGCACGACTCTGTGCCGGAGGGCATCACGATATCATTATCGATGAAACTGTTCACAAGCTGTGGATCACGGGCCGTCAAGAGATGGAGATTCTTCAGGTCCCCGGAATGCAGCGCTCCATGCTATGGCTTGTCTTGACCCACGTGGGGGATTACATAAAGCTCGAGGAGATCGAGAGCCTGCGGCGGCCGCGCAAGGATGAGGAGCCGCTGCTGGATCGGTCTTATTACGCCTATAAGGACCACCTTGGTCGACTTCTTGGATTGGAGCTGCGGAACAGAGTTATTGGCGACGCCCGCGAGAGGAGGTATCCCGTCAGAACAAGGGCTTTCTCGTTCTGCTGGATCCGTGCCCAATCCGACCCGAAGTCGAGCGAGTTACTTCAAGGGCTTGGGACGCCCGCTGGCCACTGACCTACTGCATCTGCACCGTCTTCGTGTCCAGGCCCCGCGCCCCCCTGTCACGCGTCAAATCTGGTTGTCGCCGAGCCGGGTCTTTGTTGCCGCCGGTCACGTGTCCCTCCTCGCTCCCGTTCCGATTGTCGGCGTTTGTCCCCCGGGCAACAACAATCAGATGCCTTTCAGCTCCCGTTAAGCGACCTTAAGGATTGTCTCGTCCTGATCGGATGCTCAGCGCTGTGGCAAGTGCTGAAGGAGCCGGGGCTTAGCCATCTTGTCTAACTCTGGCCACCCATGTTCGCTCTGCTTGCCAATTCAGGGGCTTTTGAGCGCTTCTGGGCTAGTGCTTTATGCGCACAAATCATTGAATGATAGGTCGTTAGGCCGTGTCCTGCAGGCACGGCTCAGGATCAAACCAGTTCACCTGGCGCCAGGTGTCTTTTTCCGGCAGTTGCCGAGAAAGGCACCAGAATGTCAAGGAGAAACGAGAAGAGGATTGTTCAGGTTCTCACTGTGCTCGTGAGGCTTCTGAATTTGGCCCCGATGCTCCGGGACGCGCTGGCCAAGGAAGCCGGCCCCGAGCCGTCCACAGGGCCGATACACGACGGAGCTGAGCAAGGACCGCAGGCCCACGTTGCGCGTCAAGCTGCCGGCAGGGCCAGCCGTCCACAGATGCAACCCCGGGAGCACCGGTTGGCGTGCGAAGCCGCCGAGGCAACCAATTGCGACAGGGGTTGCGTCACGATCTGCGACTTGGCGGTGGTGCAAGATTCGTGGTTGAACGGTAAAGCAGACAGATACGGAAGCCTGGACAGGATGATCCAGGTGGCGAACAGCGCTATCTCGAAGACATGCGCATCGTTGGAACCGTACGGTTGTACTGTGAGCCAATGCTCCCGCGGCGCATGGAAATGGCAGCCACTTGAGGGCAGGAGCTACGACGATATTCGAATCCCGATACTGGAGGAAGTCCAGCTGATCAAAACGGCTCGGGCTGCCTTCCAGACGCAAGACTACATGCTGGCCGTCGCCAAAGCAATCGCGGCCCTGGAGTTGTATCCGGAGTCGTATCTCGCGCACCGCCTCGTGGCAACTTGCAGTCTGCTGCACAGCGCGCCGGTGGATCCAGAGTTCCTCACGCGCTCGGCCCGCTTTGTCCACGATCGCGATCTGGTGATCCAGAAGGCGATTCTGTTCTTCCGGCAGCTTGCCGCAGCGAACCCCGATGACAAGGCGCGGCCCATCGTCGAAACACACGTCGAGTTGTTCGAGGCCGAACGCGTCCAGAACAGCGGACTCCTCGATGCGATCCGCGAGTTCCTGAACAAGCCCTTGTCAGTCTGTAGGGCATCCGGTTCCGGAAACGATGGCGACTATTCGACTCTGATCGCCCTGGTGTTTAATGCACCGCGGTGTTCTGCCGGACGTGTCAAAGAGATCGGGATGATTCTGAACCACCCTGATCTTGCCCGACTGGTGCATCAGATCGCGGATCGGATTGGCGGCGATGACCTCAAGGCCAGAGATCGCGTTCAGCAGGCGAGCGGCCCTGCGATTGCCCGGCTGATCAAGTCGTTCGGTACCGGTCCGACGATGGAGGAGCTCGTGGCCTACGCGGAGCAGAAGCTCGAGGGCCTGATCAAAGAGAGGATGGCTCGGCAGCCAGATGACCGAGATAAGAACAACTGCAATATGCTTCCTGATGACGTGAGGCGGGAGCACGATGGGAGGCTGGTGCAGAACCACAATCCCCGTAAGCGACCGCCTCGCAATGGCGATAACGACTGAAAGACCCGAGTAATCGGCGGTGGATTAACGGCCCCGTGGGCGCAACTCCGCGGGGCTTTTTTCTTGGCCGCAGCTTGTAGCTGACCGGCTGGCCGCAGCGTTCGAACGGCCGGAGCCCGCTTGGGACGGCCTTGGGAAACCACTCCGTGAGCGTGGAAACAGACCCGCTCTATCGCACCACGTGAGAACACGCAGTGACGCCGCATCCGTTCGAGAGCATCGCTTCGCTTCACGTTGAGGCAGCCCTGAGCTGCCGGCTTGGTATTGTATCGGCCGTGGTCAGGCATACGGGAGTGCCACCAGTTTCCGTGGCGCCCGTCCCGCCACGTCTACACACATGCTCATGGGCAGGACACGATCCCTTCGTATGACTCTCGGCTCACACAGACGGCAGTCGTGCTTTCAGCCCTTCAGCACGCTCGATCAGCAATCCGAGCCTGCAGAGATGGAGCCTGACGAAGGGCTTCGCTCGTCGGCGACCTTGCTGAAACCTGCAAGAAGGAGCCCTCGGACCTTCGTCCGTATCCCCACTTGGAGCTTTCGCTCTTCGCTTCACTTCGAGCCGCTGCGGTCAGCAGGCGTTGGCCCAACTCCACGTGGACGACGCACGAAAGAGCACACGGCGCGGCTGGGCCGCGAATTGCCACTGGCCGGCTGAAAGCCATAAAAGGCGCCGCCGGAGTTGGCTAACCATTTAAGGCTTTCGTCCAGGGACTCGCCGGCATCACATCAAGGATGGCCTTGCGGCCAGGATTATCTCCCCAGGAGGGTACAACGGGGTGAGCGGTATCTCATCGCGCTGGTTCGAGAAGTTCGACGGCGCCGGTTTTGATGGATGGAGCAACGAAGAACCACATCATGCTCATCAACTGTAAGGAGGTGAAAAGAACATGGAAGCAGAAACACAAACCACTTTGGATGCGTACGCGAGCTTGTTCCAGACGCTCAAGCAGCGCCTGGGAGACGCAGGAGCAGCTACGGCCGTCCTGCAGGAAGTCGCCCGGGATCGACGGGCCCAGCAGATCCGCGACGAGCGGCAGGCAAGGCAGGAGAAGGTAGACGGAGAAGCGGCCACGCAGAAGCAGCTCGAGTTCTTGAAGGACTTGAAGATGGACATTCCGCAAGGATTGACCAAGCAGGCAGCTTCGCTGCTCATCGACCAGGGCAGAGCGAAGCGGGTAGCGGAACAACTCGAAGCCTACTGAGCCGGCGCACGAGCAGGCCAGCAAGGAGCACTCCAGGAGATAGCACTTTTTCTGGGCTTGGCCGAGAAATCGGTCAGGCCCGACCTTTTCTGAATGTACCCATGCGGCGGCAGCGCCTGCACCAGGCTCACTGGCGGCTCTCTCCCCGGTGGTCCTCGGGTTGGCGGGAGCAGGTCGGGCGAGGGATAATCCACTCATGAAACACCAATCCAGTAGCCGCGCGGCGATGGCATTCTGCATGGCATTCGTGGGGCCAGGAGCGACGAATGCCGTGCAGGCCTTGGTTCGCGCCCAGGCCGCGACTCAGGGCTATGCCGCCCCCATGATCTGGTCCGACCGATCGGCTGCAACCTGGCATGAAGCGATGCCCATCGGCAACGGGCGCCTGGGCGGGATGATCTTCGGTGGCGCGGCGAAGGAGCGCATCCAGCTCAACGAGGAGAGTCTCTGGGCAGGCCAGCCGTTCGAGACCTTTCCGGAGGATTTCCCGGAGCATTTGGCGGAAGTGCGTCGCCTCCTGTTTGCCGGTCAGAACGCTGAGGCTAACGCCTACGGGCTCAAACATCTCACGGCCAGCCCCACGGCTTTCCGTTCTTACGAGCCGCTAGGTGATCTGTGGCTGGATTTCGAAGACATGGCCGCCAACACGGCTTACCGCCGGGAACTCCTCCTGGCCGATGGTTTGGCCCGCGTCAGTTTCCACTATGGCAATGCCACCATCACTCGCGAGGTCTTCGCCTCCGCGCCGGATGATGTGCTGGCGATACGCATCGCCACGGATCAGCCCGGCACGCTGGACTTCAAGGTACGTCTGACCCGCGACCGCAATGCCACCGTCACGGCGGTTGCGGGCGGGGAGTTGCAGCTCGAGGGCCAGCTCGTGGACGTGGAGAAGAAGGACGGTGGCTACGATGACAATCCGGGCGGGTCTGGACCCGGCGGGGCACACATGAAATTCGCGGCCCGACTGCTGGCGCGCGCGGATCGAGGGAATGTGACGGCCGAAGGCGGCACACTTCACATCGCCGGGGCGAGCGAGACAGTCCTCCTTTTTACGGCAGCGACCGATTACAGCCTCGCGAAGCTCAACTTCGACCGGGCAATTGATCCGGCGAGGAAGTGTGAGGCCATTCTCGCTGAAGCAGCGAGGAAAACCTGGGCCCAGCTGCTCGAAGCGCATCTGGCCGCACACCGCTCCTTGTTTAACCGCGTTTCCCTGCAGATCGGCATCCCCGACGCGACGATGGATAGCCTTCCCACCGACGCGCGCCTGGTCGCCCTCGGCAGGGAAGGCGCGGACGACCCCGCCCTTGTGGCGTTGCACTTCCAGTTCGGTCGCTATTTGCTGATGGGCAGCTCACGGCGACCCGCGCGCCTGCCGGCAAATCTGCAGGGCATCTGGAACGACCAGATGTGGGCGCCGTGGGAGTCCGACTACCACCTGAACATCAACCTCCAGATGAATTACTGGCCCGCCGGAGTGGCCAACCTGCCGGAGACCATCGGTCCGCTGCTGGATTGGTTCGAACTGCTGGCTCAACGGGGGCGCGAAGCGGCAGAACGCCTGTACGGGTCGGACGGCTGGGTGGCGTTCCTGAGCACGAATCCGTTCGGGCGCGTGTCGCCGGCCGCCTCCACGCTCCAATCCCAGTTCAACAACGGCTCCATCGAACCGCTCTGCGGTGTCTGGATGGCCGCACAGTTGTTTGATTTCTATCAGTTCACGGGCGATAGGAAGCTGCTGCAACGTCTCTATCCGGTACTCCAGGGTGCCGCGGAGTTCCTTTTGGACACGCTGGTGGCCGCGCCGGACGGCAGCCTGGTCATCGTGCCCTCCGCCTCGCCGGAGAACAGCTACATTGATCCGAGAACCGGCCGGCGCATTCGCATCACCGTTGCCTCCACCTATCACATGAGCCTGGTGCGGGCGCTTTTCGACGCGACGGATCGTGCGGCGGCGATTCTGGGCACAGATGAGCCCATGCGGCGGCGTATCGGCGAGGCGCAGGCGAAGCTGCCGCCGATCAATCTGGGTCCCGACGGACGCATCCTGGAATGGATCGAGCCCTACGCGGAAGCCGAGCCGGGCCATCGGCACATGTCGCATCTTGTCGGCCTGCATCCATTCGATCTCATCACGCCGGCCACGCCGGAGTTGTTCGCGGGTGCGCGCAAGGTTCTGGATTATCGATTGGCCCGCGGTGGCGGTGCCACCGGCTGGAGCCGGGCGTGGCTGGTCAACTTCTTCGCCCGCCTGCAGGATGGCGACGCGGCGCGCGAGCACTACCTCGCTTTGCTCCGGCGCAGCACGCTGCCCAACCTGTTCGACAACCACCCGCCGTTCCAGATTGACGGCAACTTCGGCGGCTGCGCCGGGTTGGCGGAGATGCTGCTGCAGAGCCACGAACGCGTGCCCGGCTCCGGGCCGGCCGATCAGCAGTTTATCCTGCATCTGCTGCCCGCCTTGCCCAAAGCCTGGGCCAACGGTGCGGTCAAAGGACTGCGCGCTCGCGGCGGGTTCACCGTCGACATTGACTGGAAGGATGGCCATGCCACCCGTTATCGCGTCACCTCCCCCGAACCGCGCGAGGTCAGGGTCCGCGTCAACGGAGAAATCCACACCGTTTCAGCATTGCCCGAGCCGTGATTCATGGATATGGCGAGCGCCAACCTCAGCATCTCGCAGATTCGCCTGACCGACAAAGACTTGCCCGTTCGTCCATGCGAGGTCGTTTGGTCATCGCCAGCCGTCAGAACGTCGCCCTCGGCAGTACGGATGGTCTCAGGCCCCTCACCTCCTTGCCGGCCGTCCCTGGAATGCTGCCAGAGGCTGCTTGCGGCAGACTGACCTCCCTCTGGCGGGCTGTTCACCTTCCGTATCGAGTGGCCGCTCTGTTCCTGGCGATCGTTTTTGATCTATCGCCATGCCCTGGAGGACGGGCTCCGTAAGCCTTTCGCCTTTTTCGAGGTACCGCTCTGAAAAAGGCGGACCTGTCCCAGAGGTGCCGCTCGGGCCAGGAAAGGCATATCGATCCCGCCCTCCTGTTCCGGGCATGATAAATCAAAAACCGACAACGGAACGAGAGCTTCTGCTCTTCCTCCAGGAGAGCGTGAACAGCCAGGAGGAGTACGAGTGGGTCTGCCGCAGACTCACCGAGCTGGACTCTCGCCCCGGCGTCGGGACTCACAAGGAGGTGAGAACATGAAAAGGAGATTAGTTTGCCCGCACTGCCACGATGACACGTTCATCCGTCGGCAAGATGTCGTGGTGCGGGTCTACGCGGACGGGAACGACATCGCCACCGAGGCCACGCGCGAGTTCGCGACCTGGCCGCTGCAGTGCGCCGGCTGCTTTGAGATGATGGCAGTGGATGAGCTGGTCGTGAGGGGTGAGCACCGCTCCATCGACCGAGTGAAAGGGGGTACTTGGCGACCATGGGACAATACTTCGTCATCGTGAACCTCGACAAGCAGGAGTACCTTGACCCCAGCAGTTTGGGCTGCGGTTCAAAGCTGCTGGAGATTGCCGCCAACGATTGCCTGAACGTGCTGGCGTTTCTGCTGCGTCAGTCGAGCGAAGGTGGCGGCGGGGATATCCACAAGCCATACCACAACGCAGGGCGCTGGGCTGGTGACCGCATCGCCATCGTCGGCGACTACGACGAGAGCCGGATCTGGCAGCGGTGCGTGGATGGCCTTTACCGAGAGGTTAGCCAGAAGATCCGCGAGGAGTGGAACGACTTCATCGAGATTCCGCGGCTGAAGATTCCCCGGCCGGGACATGAGAAGTGCTTGGTCTGCGGTATCGAAGTCGAGGAGAAGGGCGAGTGGTATTGCCCGAAGCACTCGGCCGCGGATCTGCGGATCAAGGTGGAAGGGGGCAGATCCCCCTCCGCTGATGCTCAGAAGGTAAAGGGTGGTGCCCAGCGACCATGACCAAAGGATTTGACACTGTGAACCTGTCCCAGCTCGTCGAAGTGTGGGAGAGTTACACGGGGTGGTACTGGTTCATCACCGAGATCGTGGACGATGAGCTGGCCTTCGGCTTGGTCCGTGGCTTCGAGACCGAATGGGGCTATATCAGCCGCCAGGAACTGGCGGAACTGGCAGACGAGGGCAAGGTCTGGCGCGTGCCCAGGCGGAACTGGCCACTATGTCCGTGCGTCGTCGACGCGAACGGTGGGAGTGGCTTCTCATCTTCCCATGCTCACAAACTGAAAGGGGGTGTGCGTTAACGATGAGTGGCGCAAACTACAACTCAGAGTGCCCGCGGTGTGGCGGTGAAATGATCTGCTATTCCGACTGGAAACCTATCGACCGTATCCACGGAGAGTGCCTGGACTGCGGGTTTTGCTACTGGACGGAGGATGACCTGATGACGCTCGAGGAAGTCAACAAGCTGAGAGAGGCCTTTGGACTTGAGCTGCTGACCGCGCTTAAGGAGCCACAGGAAGGGGCGCAGTAATAGCTGGCCCGCCCCCCCTTGCGGGATGTGAAGGGGGGCGGTCCGCTGTATCAGCCCGCCCCAGCGGCGGGCGCTGGACTGTCCCGCTTCGCCCGGCCAAGTTGCGGTACCGCACTTCTGCCCCAATCACTGTGATTGAAGGCTGGTTCTGCGGTGCCAAGACACCTGGGGGCACGCTCGCGCAAAGCTGGCGGCGAAACGCGTAAGAGGCTTCATTCCGCCACTGATAATACGCCCGTCGGACAACCGGGGGCGCCTACTCACCGGAGCTTCTTGCCCACGCCAGTAACCTCGATGACCTGGGCCGATTCCACGCGACAGGGAGATCCAGCAACCAGGCCGATGACGTCCGCACGACTCAGATTAAGAGGCCCGGGCATGCCGACGTCATCGTAATTGGTGTTGATGCTCGCGATCGGCTTGTCGTCCAGAAGGGCTTGCGCGCCGTCGTTCCTCACTTTGATGACCAGCGTATACCGCTGATCGTTGACCAGCCAGGCGTTGCTTTTTCTGGTAGTCCGATTCTCGTTGGCGTGATGACCATTGATCATGGCGAAGCCGACCACGGTGTTTCCCGACCCGCCCACCACACAGCAAAACTGCCTGCCGTTAGCACGGCAGATCGGCGAGATGGCGTCTTTGCCACCGATCCGGACGAAGACCACGCGGTAATCGTATTCCTCCGGCGGCGTATAGGGGAATTCGATGCGCGAGCGGTTGTCCCGCCGCGGTCTGGAGAACAAGACGCCTTTCTCCAGTGTCCAGGCTCCCGCAACAGCGTCCCTGGCGGGATCAACGAGCTTGAGGAGGTCCACCGTCCGCGAGCCCATATCGGCGGCGGGTTCCGCCTTCTCGGGGCTCGCACTTTCGGGACCAGGCTTTGTCCCCGGCCCGACCGGCATCGCCGGCACGGCATCGGATGTCACCACACCCTTTTCATACGAAATGCCCCAAGCCTGGGCCGCGGCCCCTAGCTGGTCGTGCAAGTCGGCCACCGCCGCCGCGAAACCGGCCAGTGACGCCTGCAGTTGTTCGCGGAAAGCCAGCTTCGAGTTGTCTTCCCTGGCGCGATCCCTGTCCAGCGCGTTGCGGTAGTTGGTGCCCACCACCGTGCAGTACTCGAACACCTCCTTGCACGATGTCAGCATCTCCTCGGCCTGCCTGCGGTCGTCGGTCTTCAGGGAATCAGCCGCGTCCAACGAGTCAGCCAGCGACTTACGTAACGCCTCGTAGGCCACCGTCATCCGCGCGTTCAGGCCGCCGAATGTCCCCTCTTGGTCCGCTTCCACCGTCTTGAGTCCGTCGATGGCGGCCTGATCAGCGGTGCGAATGAACAGCGCCAAGGCGCGCACGATCTCCGCCCGCGGATCCCGCGCCGTCGGCGACTTGACCTTGAAGCGGTACAGCGGTTTGCTGCCTATCTCCAGGTCGGCCACGCGTTGCCACGCCAATTGGGCCCACAGGCTGCTCTGATCGGTCTCGTGCTTCTGGCGGCGAACCAGCAACTTCTCCTGATCCTGTGCCAGCGCTGTGGCCTGCGCCTTGGCCCGAGCGGCCTGCTCGTCGTTGGCACGATAGATGTAGTCGAACTGCTTTGGTCTGGCCAACTGGCCGGAAACGCCGTCCCTGTGCACGGCCCCGGCGCCTCGGAGACCGCGCCAAACCCTATTGCCCACATAGTGGCGCGCGGCAAAATCCCGGGCCGTCCTGCCGTAGAAGGTTTGCCAGCCCACCGGCCCACCGCCCTTGCGATCCATCGCTTCATTGGCCGCTTGGGCCCTTTCAATGCGACCGTAGGCCGCGCCGACCTTGTAACCGAGCTTGCGCAGGGCGTCATTCAGGGCCTTGATGTTGGCCTCGGCATCGGCCAACTGCATCAACCGGGAGGCTTGCAGCGGGCTGAGTGTCTCTTCTTCTTGAGCCGGCTTGGTCGCCGGATCGCCAGCCAAGGCGGCGATGGCCGACCCGTAGCAGAAGACGGTTGCGAGCAATCCGAGATTCGCGCCCACAGCGCGCAGACATGGCTTGATCATGAGCACGCCCAACCTTTCGTCCTCTTTAGGTTCGGACACGAGAGCAATCACCGGCTTCGCAGAACTGCCCAGCCTAACCAGCGTGGGTTGTTGCTGTGACAGGCTGCGTCGCCGGCTGGGTTGTAGGGGGACTGACGAGGTTTGTCGCCGTCACGAGCAAATGGAGCAAGTACTCATTGGTGGTGCCCTGCGCGGCTGCGGCCGCCGACGTCAACGACGCGCGCGCCTCTTCGAGCTGCCCAAGCTTGAATTGCGCCATCGCGATCCGGCACAAGGCGAACGCGTCCATCTCTCGATTCGGTTCCGTCTTGATATCGATTGCCCGACGGCTGAGTTCAATCGATTGCTCATACCTGCCCACGTGGTAATAGGCGGCGCCGATCCTGCGCAAAATGACCGCCTTGGGGAGTGCGGACGGTGTTGACTCCGGGTTCATCGTCAGAACCTCGTCGGCATCCTCGGCAGCGGCCTGGTAACGCTCCTTCGGTTGATCGTCTCGATCGATGATCGGCTGCAATGCGTTCATGGTGATGGCCGGCCAGTCCTGCCTGTCCGCCAGTTGAAGCATTCGCGCCCGAACCACCGAGTCCGCCTCTTCCCTTACCGCCGCAATAACTCGCGACTTGGACAACCGCTCGGCCATCAGCGAGCCGAGCACTCGCCCGGCTGTGTCGTCAATTCCCTTAATTTCGACGTCGGCGAGCCTAAGGGCGATCGCTTTTCGCAGCGGAGGGAGCGTTCGATCCTCCCGAATGGCCCGCAGCAGATCCTCCCGTGTTGTTAGCGGTTGGGAGAGCAGCGTTTTGACGTATTCACGGGCGGGTTGCGATTCTCGTGACCGCAGCCCCCAATACTCTTTGCGCGCCTCGTAACCACGCGTATCCCAGACTTCTGCGCCGCCCTCAGCGAACTTGAGAATCAAACGGGTGCCGTCTTTGGTGAACTTCAGGCTCGTAACCCTCGATGCGACAGGAAGGATGGCCAGGTCGCGGGACGATACCGCATCCTGAAATCGTACACAACCGTTTCCCGCGCATACTACGCGCCGGTGGTCGGGACTCACCACTGCGGCGGTGATCGCCGGGTCATGTGCCACACTGACAGTCTCGGAATCGGGCGCTGTGCTCGAAAACTCTTTGCCCGCTCCGGGGCTAGCTACTGTTTGCGTGACCAGGGTGGTCCCACTGGGAGCCACTCCACAGTCCGCGATCAGCGCATCCACTTCCTCGTCGGGGTGCTGATCGGCCGCAAACGCAGTTACCGGTGAAGCACGGTGGCTCAGGCGGCACACCGCTATTGAAGTCTCGCGGGTTTCCGCCGTCCCCCCTCCTAGATAGCCGATGACAAAGTCGCCTGCGCTGTCCATGCTTTCGGGCAAAAACGGTCCGTAGTCCATAGGGCTCAACGAGGACAGAGGCGCCTGCCCTTCACAGCGTCCATCGAGGTCCCACAGGCAAACGCCCTGTGAGCCTTCGCCAATCATATGTCGTTCGTCTCGAGTTAAGCTGACGCCGCCGAGCGCCGAATCCAGGAATATCGGCTCCCCGACGCGCCTGCCCGCCAGGTCCCACCACTGAACAATGCCCTCTTGCGACCATGCGAGAAGGCGGCGGCTGTCCTGCGTGAAGACCTGACTCCACGTGCCGTACCGCTCCTGCATTCGCTCGCCGACAGGTGATCCCGAGAGATCGTAGAAGCAGGCTGTGTAACCAGGGCCCCGGTCCTTCCAAGCCAGCACCGACCGCCCGTCCGGAGTAAACTCGACGGATGCGGCATCTGGCATGGCCTTGCCGACGGATAGTCCGGCAGCAGTCCAGAGACGAGCTTGCTCGTTATAACTGGTGAGTATCATCTTGCCGTCCGGACTAAAGGCGGCAGTTGCGCTTGGCTCGGAGCCGTCTGCGTTCTTCGCTAGGCCCACGACCATTGGCGATCCTACGTACTTCCCCGAGAGGTCACGGATTCTGACCGAAGCAGTGTTGTTGCTGCGTTCGAGGACCAGAAAGCACTTCTCGTCCGGGCTCAATGGCTTGACCCATGGACGCCAACCTGTAGGGATGGGTGTGCTTATAGGTTTACCCTCGCGACTCCATAGTTGCGTGGATCTGGAGTTTGCGGCTCTGCCATATGCATCGATAAGAATGGAGTTGCCAGTGGGCCCGAATGTCAAATACCCACCGTGGCCGTAGTCTTGGACTTCTTCCCCATACACGATCGGCGGTCCAATAGACTTTCCATTCAGATCCCATAAGTGGGCGCGACCTTTGTCCGACCATGTTAGCAGGAGTGTTCCGTCTGGACTGAACATCGCGCCACAGTTACTGCCTTCGTGGATCCCGCTAACGGGTTCGCCGTTGGCATCCCATATCACGCACGTTCGAGTTTCGGAGTCGGAGTCTGAGTTCCATAGGGGAAATGTGACTACGCGCTTGCCGTCGGGACTGACCCTAAACAGGTCGAACCGTTCAGGGAAGCTGTAGGCGATGCCTTGCGCTCTCTGGCTAAGAAACTGCCATTCAAAAGCCCTTTTCGAGGCCGGACAAGCGCTCAGGCTGCGACGTGCCTGGGCCCAGTTGCCGCGGTCCATGTCGGCAATCGCCAAGGCGATATTCCCGATGTAGGCCTCCAGCTCCGCCGCATCGCGTTGTCTGTCGGCTTCGATCTTCCGAGTTTCGGCAAGCTGTTGGTTCCGTGTCGCCGTCCTTGCATTTGCATCGGCGCGGCGCCATTGCCAGGTGGTGGCGGTGAGCCCGAGTGTCAGCAACGCCACGGCCCCGGCGCCGGCGAGCACGCCGGTTCTGTGCTTCCGAGCGAATTTTCGGATTCGGTAGCCGACTGAGGGCGGCGCGGCCACCACGGGCTCATCGTTCAAGTGCCGCTCGATGTCCGCCGCCAGCGCAGTGGCCGAGTCGTAGCGGCGGCTGCGTTCCTTCTCCAACGCCTTGAGAACGATCCAATCGAGGTCGCCCTTGATCAGGCCCGAGAGCTTGGCCGGCTCAATGTGCCGGCTGGCGGCCAGGTTCGGGAGGATGACGCTGGTGGAGACGCGCAGGCTGGGCTTGGGCGGCTCTTCCTCGCGGATGACGCGGCAGACCTCGTCCCAGGCAGCCTTTTCGAACCGCGCGCGCTCCAGCGGGGGTGTGCCGGTCAGCAACTCGTACAGCAGCACGCCCAGGGCGTAGATGTCGGCGCGGGTGTCGACGTCCAGGGCGTTGATCGCCACCTGTTCGGGCGCGGTGTAGAGCGGAGTGCCGGCCATCGCGCCGAAGGCGGTGTGCAGGGTGTGCTCGGTCAGCACGCCGGCTCCGCCCAGCGCCTTGGCCAGGCCGAAGTCGATCACCTTGGGCACCGGCTGGCCGTCGTGTTCTGTCACCAGGACGTTGGTGGGCTTGATGTCGCGATGCAGGACCCCTTTCTGGTGGGCGTGCTGAACGGCGTGACAAATCTGGGTAAACACCACCAGCCGGTCCCGAATGGTCATCCGCGACTGATCGCAATACTGCATCAGCGGCAGACCGCGCACCAGTTCCATGACAAAATAGGGACGGCCTTGTTCAGTCACGCCCCCGTCGAATACACGGGCAATGTTGGGATGATCCATCAGGGCCAGCGCCTGGCGCTCGGCTTCAAAGCGGGCGATGACGGTTCGGGAGTCCATGCCCGCCTTGATCAGTTTGACCGCCACCAATCGCCGAACGGGCGACCGCTGCTCGGCCATCCAGACAACGCCCATGCCACCGGCGCCGATTTCTTCCAGCAACTTGTATCGGCCGCCGATCACGGCGCCTGCCAGGGCTTCGGGTAGGGATGTTTTGGGAGGCGCGGTTGCGAACGTCGGCAGCGACCCTTCGGCGTCGTGGGCCGCCAGTAAGGCTTCAACGCGCTGCCGCAGGCCGGCGTCGCCGGCACACTCGCGGTCCAAAACCGCCTGCCGGTCGGTCGCGGTGGCCGCCTCGACGGCCGCCATGAACACGGCCTGTTCGCGCCGAAAGTCAGCCTGCCTTGCTTTCTCGTCATCCGGCATGGCCGTATCTCCGAAAGTGGTGTTCCGGAGAGTCATGCGTCGTCCAACGTCTGAGCTGTCGAAGAAAATTCAGCCATCGCATTTTTCAGCCAGGCCCGGGCGAACGTCCACTGTCGCCGGGCCTCGTACACGGTGATGCCCATCGTCTCGGCGACGCGTTCGTGAGACAGTCCTGCGAAGTGGTGAAGTTCGACCACCCGGGCGGCGGAAGCATCACGACCCGCCAAGGCGTCGAGGGCGATATCCAGGGCGATCAACCGATCGTCCGTGACCGGGGCGGGAATCTCGCTTAGTTCGACGCGCACCGCACCACCCCCGCGCTTGAGCCGGCGGCGGGCTCGGGCTCCATCAATCAGAACCCGCCGCATCGCGGTCGCGGCGGCAGCGTAAAAGTGTGCCTCGTTGGCGAAGCTGTTTCCCAAGTGCAGATAGGCTTCGTGAACGAGCGCCGTGGCCGTGAGCGTGTGCTCAAGCCGTTCCCCGCGCATCAATCGTTCGGCTTGGCGCCGAAGCTGTTCGTAGAGGTCTTCTTGAAGCTTCTCTCGCCGCATGGTGCCTAATCCCTAAGCCGACCCGCTCGGAAACCGTCAAAACTGAGTGTAACCAGCGTACAGCCGAAGCTCAAGAATCAAAACAGGGACGCTTCTGACCTCATACGAGATTTCTCAGAGAACTACCGCCCGGCTACGGCGCCGTGCGATCTCCCGCTATTCTACGAGCCTCCCCCCGCTGCACATACCCTGTTTTCAGGCGTTATTAGGCGTTTCGGCCCGCGCGGAGCAGTGTCCGAGCCGCCCAAACAGCTGCAGCATGGCGGGCTCAGCGACTTGATGCTGTTGCTGCTGGCCCAAGGGCCATCCCGTGGCTGTGAGAGTGCCAGGAGGCCACGACCGGGTGGAGCGTGGGTGTATCCTGGCCGCGCCCGTTGCGGGCGGCTGGCGCGGCTGGTGGTGTAGGTTTAGCGCGGGCTGGGCAACTGCGAGACTGCCGAAACGCAAGCGGCCCGGCGGTGAGGGAAGGGTCGCGTGAAAGGCCAAGACGCAGATATCAGGACGACGTGGTCGGCCGTGGGAGCGATGGTGTCTGGGTTGACGATGACACGTGGAAGCGCGGGGAAGCGATTGGGAGATGGCTGTAATTTCGGCTGGACGCTGGGCGGGTAGCGGCCTGCTGACGTGTGGTGTTGCCATTGGGCAAGCCAAAGCCCAGGGGGATGAGGGTAAATGGCGACGAGGGCGCTGGTGATCATGCCAAGGACGGTGCCGACTACGGAAGCATGACTGTGAGGTCGACGCTGACAGCAACGAGGACGACGAGGCCCGGAGGAGGGTCAGGGCAGTGCTTTTGATGACGGTGTGCGGAGAACTGCGACGGTCATGACGAGGGGAGCGACGAGCGGGAGGGCGGTGAGGGTGATCGGAACCAAGGTAACGACGGTGATGACGGTGGCCAGGCTGGCGGCAATAAGGGCTATGAACGTATTGACTGCGGAGAAGGCGTTCGTGAACACAGGCGGTACGTTGAGGAGAGCATGGCGGTGCGTGGCGACGGCGATGATCGCAGGAACGGGCATGAGATCGAAGTGGTTGCATGGCCGGTGGGCGTGGATCTGCGGATGGAACGCGGTTGATGCTGATCGAGCGATATCGAGGTTCTGAGTGATATGCGGGAAAGCTGATGACGCGGGTGGCGGTGATTGGCTCGGAGTGTAGACATGGATGATGAGGTCTGTGAGCGAGGCAAGTGGAGCATAAAGGTCGGTGGCGGAGTAGCTTGTGCTGTATGACGACGATGGCTGGTGGTGTGCGGCTGATGGTGGCGTCGGGGATGCAGAAATGGTGAACGGAGATGACGGGCAGGATGGTGGTGGTAGGTGCAGACGCGGACGGTGGCGGTGGCGTGGTTACGCGGTAGGACCGTAGGGGAACGAGAAGATTGCGGTCTAAGGAAAGATGGCAGCGGAGCGAAGGGCATGGGTTTGGGGAGATGCCGTAGCGTGGCGGGCAGAGCATGAGAAGAGGTCAGGGAGTTGGTGGAACTGATGACGAGAGTGCGCAAGGGCGAGAACCAGCAGAGTGGTCGAGAGCAGGTGAGTTGAACGGGTGAGTGTGTTCGTGGCAGGTGGTGATCGTGGCTTGAGGGGAAGATACTATTGGAAGGTGCAGGCGGGAGCGGAGTGGTGATCGGTTGGGAGTCGATGATGAGCGAGGGCCATGATGTAATCGGCTGACGCCGAAATAGGAGCTGCTGCGGCAGCTCAGTTGACACGGCGGGCCGCCGTTGTGGGCGGCTGCGGCCCGCGGCGAATTCGCGGGGAGACTGGTGGTCGGTGTGGCGGTGCGATAGAGCGGAGAGAGGACACGGGTTGGCGGGGCTTCTAGCGATGAGCGGAGGGTAGGAAATGAAAGCGTTGCGGACTAGGGGAGGTGGCTGTGCGATGGGCGGCAGGATGCGCAGGACAGGCTGTCCCGGGGTACATGCGGGAGTTGTGGCGGGACGTTACCGGGCGGTGAGCGGGGCTTTTCGCGGGAGGGAAAGCCGGAGGATCAGGGGCTTTAAGATGAGTGGGATGTAGATGAGAGGGGCCTATGGGGAACCCTTCAGAGGGTTGAAGACGGGATTCACGGCTGGATGACTTAAGTGCTTTTAGCAATTAGTTTTAAGTCGGATTGAGGAGAGGAGAGAGGAGATACCAGCAACTAGGAAGTCAGAATCAGAAACCAGAACGCTCCGCAGCCGGCTTTGGCGGGCCGATCCCGCAGCACGGCGACACGGCTGATCCCCAGGCACGACATGCATTGACCGGCAATCTTCCCACGACGGCACCCATGCCGAAGCGCAAAACGCCGGCGCAACGCGCGCCCACGGCCGCCAGATGTCTCCCGGTCCGCGGCTTCATCCGCACCGTTCCCGTGCGTGATAGGACGGGCTGGTTGACCACTTTTGAGGTGGCTTACGTCCCGTATGCTCGCGATCATGGCAACATGCACCGATGAGCCAGGGGAGACGCGGGGGCTGCCTTGTCCCGACATGAAGGAGAGGAAGTGGTGTCGAGCCAGAACGCAGGGCAAGGGATTCCTCAGAACTTCGGTAGACGCCTCCTCGACCGCGACAAGATCGACCGGATAGGCTGGCCTGAGCTCAGCTCACCCGGTCGCGTTTGTGGCCCACAGCATTCTGGAACCAGCGTCCATCCGTCAGAACGGTATCCAGTTCAGGGGCGTATCATCCCACGTCTCACCATCGAGCAGACGGCCGCCCTTGGCGGTTCCACCATTCTGCTTGGCGGTCGGATCAGCACCATTGGGGTTATTGCGGACGTGACCCCATTGCTTGAAGAAAAACGGGATCCGGGCACGAACACACTGTTCCTGAATGCTTGTGACCCACCCATGCGCCATCGGTCGGGCGCCAGGACCGGATTCGCCGCCCACGATCACCCAGTTGATGCCCCGTAGGTTCAGACTCGGAATCGGCCCGAGGAGGGGCTCGAGGGAAAGGAACTTGACCCAGGCGCCTGTGGCTCGAAGCTCGTCGATACGGAAGGTGGACTCGGCGTTCTCGACGCTGACGCCCATCCACACGTTCTCCGGCCAAGGCAACCTGGGCGACAGCTCAAGCAGGCGCTGCGATCGCTTGGTCAGCACCTGGAAAGTGTGCTGCGGACAGTCGGCCATGACGGCGAACACGCGGACAATGAACTCGACCGGGACAGCCTCGTGGAACAGATCGCTCATGGAGTTGACGAAGATGGTCCGTGACTCCAACCACCGCCGAGGCTGATCCAGAGCCTTTTCGTCGAGCACGATCTTCCCGGTCCAGCGGAGCCGCCCACCCTCCGTGGTGGTCGTTCCCTGATATTTGGGCTGGCCCATGGCATGGAGCCGGTGGGCCATGGGGAGCGCATAGCAATGCGCACATCCGGGACTGCACATCGTACAACCAGCGCACGGGTTCCAGGTCAGTTCGGTCCACTCAATCGTCGAAGTCTGAGCCATGTTCGGCACCTCCTATCAGTAAACCTGTTCCGCTGAACTGACGATGAACGTCCTGGCAGCAACGAGCCCTGCCGGCGTCTCGTCAAGGAACAATCAAGACGTAGGCGGCGCCGCGAAGCGCCAACCGGCAGACGGCCACGGCCAGCAGGGCCACTGCGGCCACCAACCGAGTACGCTGCGGTTCCCGGCTCGCCCACTCCATCGGGATCACTCGTTGCACTGCGGATAAGATCGGGTCCACCAGGGGCTGACCAACACGGTCAAAGGCGAGCAATGGCCGAAGTCGCCAGTAGAGAGTGATGAGGCGGACGATGACGAAGAAGCTGAGAATGTCGAGCCCTTGTGCCACCAAAGACCCAACTGCCGACAACAACGCTTGGGGCAAACCCATGGCTCGGACCTCCAATCGCCAATCCCGCGAGTCACGGCGTCCCCCCTCGTTAATCATCTGCGCAGAAAGTTTCAGCAGTGAGTTTTCGGTACGGCACGAGGTCGATGAGACGTCTCGCCAGCTGATGCTGGTCGGTTAAGTCGGTGGCAAGTGGGGTAACAGGAAACTCTCCTGATATGAGGCCGTCCGCGCCCTGCCAAGTACAGGTTGGTCTGGGGCTCGTCCAAGGAACCGACCGAGCGGGCGGGTATGGCGAGCAAGACGCCTGACCTGTGCCAACGCACCAGCCGAAGACCATCATCCGCATCTGATGAAACGTGTCCGCGAGAGTACGTTTTATGAGGTTTCTGACGCGGCAATCATCAGAATGTCATAACTCATAAAGGTTTATTATGTCGGCGTTTACGTATAGATCGACCTGATGGTTTGGGACCAGGAGGCCGAAGGTTCAAATCCTTTCGCCCCGAATTCATATCCGCCTGTAAACACCGCAATTCGCGGGGTTCTTTGTTTCTCCGTTTTTGTCCTGCGGGGTGTTTCGTCCGTCTGGGTGTAGTTGCTGTGCCGGATTCTGTGCCGCGCTGCCTGTAACCCCGTCGCCCCGGATAGCCGCCTCGAAGTGGGCATCCATGGTCATCAAGTAATGCCTCATCGTGATCTTCGGGGTGTTGCCCATCCAGTCGGTCAGGACCTGGGCGGGAAAACGCTCGACCCACTCGGTTTCGAGGCTTGCACGCATGTTGTGGAAGGGGCGGGGCCAGATAGTCAGTCCGGCCCGGCGAACGATCTTGGCGAAGGTCGTTCGCGGGTTGCTGTTCGCCCAGCCAGCCGCCCCCGCTGCCGCTCGGCGGAATCGTTGATCGACTACATATACATCGCCCTCTGAGGCGAGCTCGAACGAATCGAGCAGTATGTCCCGCAGTTCAGGGAACATCGGAATGACGCGAGTCGCCCGGTCAGGGAGGTGTTCGGTTTTCGGGCTGGTTACGCGAATCCGGCCGCGATCCCAATCAACGTCGTCCCATCGCAGACTCAGAACCTCGCTTGGGCATCGTAGTCCTCCGTACCTGCGCAAGCCAACGATGGTTCGCCAGTGGTGATCCGGACAGGCGGCCAGCACTCGGGCGGTTTCCTCCCGTGTGACGAATTTCTGCCGAGCCTTTATCCCGGCCAGCCAAAAAGCTCCCTGAAATCGGCGTAGCACGTTTCACAAACCCAGTAGTAGCCATCTGGACTCACGTAGCCCTCGTGGAGGTCACCTTCACAACCCGAGAACTTGGCTCGACAGAATTCACAGTGCTCATGCTCCCATCCTTCTCGGTACGTAGCATAGGTTTTCTTGCACAGAGCCATACCCCTCAAGTACTTCTCTTGTCCCTGTAACCGCCAATCCGTCATCGTTCGCTCCTACTTCGGTTCGGCCCTCCTCGCGTCGCTGGCATCATCCCGCTTGCTGACGACGGTCTTGGCTGCTTTTCCGCCGCCGGTCACGCCCGGCAGCAGTGTCGAAATGGCGTCGCCCTCTATCGCAAGCGCGTCTTTGGCGGCTTCGTCTCCTGCCTTCTTGGGATCGCCATACGATGCCCCGGGTTTGTCCAGAATGAAATCGATCTGGGTCTTGACTTGCTTCCCCCAGTCGTAGAGGTCGCTCGCCAAGCTGCAAACGTCGGCAATCGTGTCCCACCACAGACCGTACGGGTCGTGGTAGTCCAGCGGCTGGCTGGCTACATACTCACACAACCCCACCCCGTCGACATACCCCAGCGGATCGCGCTGCAGCCGGCGGCCCAGGGCGTCGGAGGTGGCGATTCACGGCGATGCGCCGCGGGCGCAGAGACGCAGGTGCGGGAGGGCTGTCACTTGCGGTCGTTGAGGTGAGTCTGTGAGCACCTTCCTTCATCAGAATGGCACTTTATCCACCAACCCCTCATTTGCACCGCTCGTTCTGGGGAGTGATACCGTCCCATGCCAATCCGCTTGCGACCACGTTGGTCACCGTCGTCGAGTAGCAGCCGGATGGTGCGTTGTTCAGCTTGAATGTGACCGTGCCGGTTGACCCGGTGGTGCTGGTGCGCGAAGCATAGGCGACGCCATTGAGAGAGACCCGAATGGCCACGGACGCGCGGCTCACCGGATTGCCCAGATCGTCCACGACGGTAAGGGTAATCGAGAGGTGCAGGTTGCCGTCCTTGCCGCCCTCAGTGGCGTAGGCGATGGAGCTCACGGTTGCCGTGGTGGGGTCGGCCGAGGGAGGGCTGATGGTGAAAGAGGCAGACCCTGTTCCCACGACAGCTCTCGCGTCCTTCACCTCAACAGAGACTGTGTAGCTGCCGTTGGCCAGACCTGAGATGTCGAGATTCGCGGTATAGGTTCCCAGCGGGGCAGTCTCGGTGAAGGTGACGCTCGCAGTTAAGCCGTTCAGCGCCGCAACAAAGCTACTCTCCGAAAGGCCAGTCAATTCAGCGCCCGTTTCATCCGTCACCACGGCGGTGAGGATGGCCGTCGCATCTCTGCTGCTCGTATAGCTGGACTTGTCGGTCGAGACAGTCACATGAACCGCGGGCGTGGGAGGCGGAGGCGGAACCACCCTGGCGACAGCCGCCGCAGCATCGACTCGGCCGTAGCCGTAGAGTGTATCGCGGCCGGAAGCGCCGAGGTCCACGGCGGTCGAATTGAGGATTTGCCGGACTTCATCGTTGATCCACCCGTCACCGTTTGAATCGGTTATACCGGCCGAAATGACCAGCGCGGCAACGCCGGCCACGTGGGGCGAGGCCATCGAGGTGCCGCTCATCGTGCCGTATCCGAGGTTCATGAGCGTCGAATTGATGCTCACCCCCGGGGCGGCGAGCTCGACGGTGTCGCCGGTGCTGGAGAAGGCTGCCCGCTGGTCCGACTGGTCGGTGGCGGCGACGGCGATGACGGACCCGTAGCGGGCGGGATAGCCCACGTTGTTGCCCGAGCCCTTCGGATTGCCGTTGTTGCCGGCCGCGGCCACGTGCAGCACGCCTTTGGCATAGGCCTTGTCATACGCGTCTCGCACAATGGTCCCGGGATCGCTCTTGCTGCCGTAGCTGTTATTGGTGATCTGAATACCGTTGGCCACACACCAGTCCAGAGCGGCGATCATGTTGCTGAAACTGCCGCTGCCGTTGGCGCCCAGGACCTTGAGCGCGTAGATACTCGTCGCAGGCGCGGCACCCACGACGCCAACGTTGTTATCCACGGCCGCAACGGTGCCGGCCACGTGCGTGCCGTGGCCGTTGTCATCCGTCGGGTCGGCGTCGCTGTTGACGAAGTCGTATCCGCCCGCATAGTTGCCATTGAGATCGGGGTGGTTATAGTTGATCCCTGAATCAAGGATCGCCACCTTGACACCGATGCCGGTGGTACTGGTGTGGACTTCTCCGGCTCCGATCTTCTTGACGCCCCAGGTGTTGTCCAGTTCGGCGTCCACCGCGTGGAATTCTCCGTCCGGCTCGATAACAGTGACGTTGGGGTTGTTCTGTAGGGCGGCGACGGCTGTCCTGGGAAGGGTGGCCGCGATGGCGGGCACGAGCGAATAAGTGTGCTTGATGGCGCCGCCCGCTGCGCGAACGAGGGTTTTCTCCACCGGGCCGGGCTGCTGTTTGAACCCGATCAGAACGGGGATCCTCTCGACCGCTCCCTGGCCGTGGGCGGCACCCGCGCACCAAGCAAACGAAACAGCGACCACCAAAAAACAAATTCCGGTGCTCCGCTCGAACCGCGTCAACATGTCATCTTCTCCCGCGTGTGAGGTGAACAAGCGAGTTCTGCCAGCGCTGCACGAGGGGCAAGCTCCCCAGGGCCAGCGCACATTAAACTCCTGTTCCGGTAATCACTTGCATGAGGAACTGGTTGTTCCAGCCCGCGATGCGGCTCTTGCACTTGATGCTATCCTTCGACGCGTGACGCTTCAGGAGGCTG
>JAGNEZ010000059.1 GCA_018003015.1 Phycisphaerae bacterium
ATCGACGGCGACGGCCGGGCGGACGACGCCGCCGATGAACTGGACATCGATGGCGACGGCCGGGCGGACGACGCCGCCGGTGAGCTGGACATCGATGGCGACGGCCGGGCGGACGACGCCGCCGGTGAGCTGGACATCGATGGCGACGGCCGGGTAGATGACGCCGCCGATGAACTGGACATCGATGGCGACGGCCGGGCGGATGACGCCGCCGATGAACTGGACATCGATGGCGACGGCCGGGCGGATGACGCCGCCGGTGAGCTGGACATCGATGGCGACGGCCTGGCGGACGACGCCGCCGGTGAGCTGGACATCGATGGCGACGGCCTGGCGGACGACGCCGCCGGTGAGCTGGACATCGATGGCGACGGCCGGACGGACGACGCCGCCGGTGAGCTGGACATTGATGGCGACGGCCTGGCGGACGACGCCGCCGGTGAGCTGGACATCGATGGCGACGGCCTGGTGGACGACGCCGCCGATGAACTGGACATCGATGGCGACGGCCTGGTGGACGACGACGCCGATGAACTGGACATTGATGGCGACGGTCTGGTGGATGACGCCGCCGATGAACTGGACATCGATGGCGACGGCCTGGCGGACACTGATCCTAATGAACTAGACATCGATGGTGACGGCCTGACGGACATCGATCCTAATGAGCTCGACATCGATGGCGACGGCCTGGCGGACACTGATCCTAATGAACTAGACATCGATGGTGACGGCCTGACGGACATCGATCCTAATGAGCTCGACATCGATGGCGATGGCGTGGCCAATGTGGACGATGACGACATGGATGGTGACGGAGTCATCAACACGAATGACACGGATTCGCCCGGCGGCTACGACAACGATCTGGACAACGACGGCGTGCTCAACGACGTGGACACCGACGTAGACGGGGACGGGCTGTCGAACGGAGACGCCCTCGAGCTGGACATCGATGGCGACGGCCTGGAGGACACTGATCCTCTGGAGTTCGACATTGATGGCGATGGGGTCCTAAATGGCGTTGACACAACACCGAACGGCGTGTGATTCTGGGTCGACGTCACGGCTTCAGTAGCAGCGCCTCAGTGTCGCCGAGGCCTTGTGGCCAGACAGGAGTTCCAGCCAGTGGAGTGAGACGAATGAAGCGATACGTTTTCTTGCTGGTGACGCTTATCAGCGGTAGCCTGCTGGCGGGCTGCGCCGCGGCGCCCGACCCGTTGTCTTCGGAAGCGTCTTCGCTGGACACGGCCGCAGCGGAAGCGATCATCGGTGAGGGCGAAGCCCCTGCGGCGCAGGACGACTCGTCTGCGACTCCACAGACTACCGGCACATGCCCCTCGGACGCCGCCCAGCCTGTAAGCGACACATCGCCTGTGGACACTGCAGCCCCGCTCGAGGATGGATCGGCCGGTGACGATGCCGCCTTCGGTGCCTGCTGTCTCCTGGATGGGTGTACGGAGGACCTGCCGCAGATCGACTGCGAACGTCATGGCGGACAGTTCCTCGGGCCGGGCACGAAGTGTACGGCCTGCGTGCCACCGGAGCAGATCGCCGCCACCCTCGACAACATGGACAGCGACCTCGACGGCTGCAGTGACTTGAAGGAACTATTGCAGGGCACCAACCGGCTGGTCCCAGGTGACTGCCGGGACATCGATGGCGACGGGATCGACAACGACGAGGATCCCGACGTTGACGGCGACGGCATCCCCAATGTCAAGGATGACGACATCGACGGCGACGGCATCCCCGACGAAGACGACCCCGACCCGGACGGTGACGGCAAGACTGGCCACGACGACCCTGACGAGGACGGCGACGGGCTCAGCGATCGGTGGGATTTGGACGACGACGGCGACGGGGAACTCGACGCCACCGATGACGATGAGGAAGGGGATGAAGAGGACGACGACGACGATGATGACGATGACGACGAGGAGGAGGAGGGGGAGAAGGATCAGCTCCTGGACCTGATGGAGCAGTTCCGGACCGGCAAGATCAGCCAGGCCGACTGCAACGCCATCGCCAAAGAGATCGTCAACCACTTCGATGCCCGCGAGGACAAAGCCGACATCCAGTACATGCTGATGAAGGTCGTCGAACTGTCGAAAGTCGTTCAACGGGAGTGGGTCAAGTCGAATACCCCTCCGGGCATCGAGGCGATCGATGAAGTGTACGGTCAGTTGGACAAGGCTATCCAGCTTGCCCGCGGAACCGAGGACCAGCTCGACAAGAAGAAGTTGCCGGAAGTCATGCAGGACTTCAAGGCCCGCACCTCGTCCATGGTCAACTTGGCCAAGACCTTCTCCACCCTCCGGTTCGACGAGCTGGGATTCATTGTGGACCGCATGCGCGGGACGTTCGAGCCGCAGAAACTGCAGGACATCTCGGAGCTGATGGGGGATTTCATCGATCCTCACGCGTGGAATGACCACGAGAAGGAGGCCGCCGAACTGCTGGCTTTTGAGCATGGCTCTTCGTCACTGGGAAAGTCCTTCGGCAAGGCGGAGGCCCTGGACCTCCTCAACGCTACCGCCCGCTTGCGCCAGCGGGCCAACAGCCTGCAGGGCACGAAGGCAGAAAAGGACGAGAAATTCCAGTCGCTGCTGGACCGGATGAACGAGGTGTCTGAAGACAAGCCCAACATCACCGACGCGCTCGAGCAGGTGGAGAGCGAGGATGACCAGCAGAACGGCGACGAAGATGATGAGGAGGGCGATGAGGACGCCTCGGGATGACTCGACGAGCCGGTGACGGATAGAGATTCAAGCGGTCACTACGCCGGGCGAAGGCATCTTCCGTCACCTCGACTCGAGGTATTGCAGTTGGCCCTGGCTCACTTGTGCCGCAAGTACTGGTATCCGCTGTACGTATACGTTCGCAGGCGCGGCCATCAGCCCGAGGATACCGCCCACCTCACCCAGGCGTGCTTCGCGCGTTTCCTGGAGAACAAACACGTCTGCTTGGCCGACCGGGCCCGGGGGCGGTTCCGTTCGTTCCTGCTCTCGTCGCTGCAGCACTTTCTGGATGATGAGTGGGACCGGGCGGGGGCGGCAAAACGCGGCGGCGGACGTTTGCCGTTTTCATGGGACGCCGCGCAGGCCGAGGCCCGCTATGTCCGCGAGCCCAAGTACTCTCACGCCTCTCATTACATGGCTTCGATGACTTTAAGTCCCATCAGTGTGGCCAGGTCCGTCGTGCTCTGCAGATGATCGCCGTAGAACACGACCCGGTGAAGCTGAGCAACCCAGCCGTCCACCAGGCCCGCACCCCATTCGTCGAGCATCTTGCCCGCGTCGGCCACCTCCGTGGTAATCTGCGTCCGGCAACCACGGTCATCAAAATCGGGCACCTCGATAATCTTGCCCCTGGAGACCAGGATGGTGTCCAGGTTCACGAGCTTCGCGCACGTGATGATCTGACCCAGGCGCATCTCCACCTCCAGCGCGGCTCCGCGGTCATCATCACGGTGGGTGCGGATCGTGTACGGCGCGGGGGCCTTGGCGGGCCCGTCCATTCGCGTCGGAGCCGTGCAATGGGCGTGAATGACCGCGTTGCGCGAAAGGTCGAACAGCGGGTCGGTGATGAAGCCCGGCACACCGAACGCATATTGGTACATGAGCATGGTGAGCGTGGAATCCATGTCGGCCTCGCAAGCCCCCACCAGCCCGGAATCCAGCAGCCGCACGAACCCCAGACACGGGTAGCCGAGGATGTCGATTGGAATCCCGCCCAGGCAGCGAACCGTGATCGCCTGGGCCCTCTCGGCTTTCATCAGCTCGCGCATGGCCAAGTGCATCCGCGAGGACTTGGTGATCTCATCGCGAGAGGGCTCCACAACCCTTTTGGCTCTGGCGATCCAGTCCTCCGCGTCGGCCTCAGCCGCCTTGGCGTCGACGGCCTTGTGGGCCTCGACGAGCCTGGCCACAGTCACGGGCACGACTTCGACGCCGAGCCGCTCTTTGACCCGCTCAGGCGAGCGTGCCGACGGCGTGCCGTCCGGCTCTCCGATCACAACCACCCGCGATTGCCGCATCTGCCCGGGAACGCGCAGCAGGGCGGCCCCGCGTGCGAGCTCGCCCAGATCACGCGTGGGCTGCAGGACAACCCGCTTGCCCTCTTTCTGCCATTGGCGGACAAACATCCACTCGTGCCCACTGAAGGGCTGCGAGAACACGACCGTGGGCCGGCCGACATCGACGATCTGCTGCAGCATGGGCAGCGTGCCGAGCGAAAGATGGATCAGCAGAACGCCGTCCGCATCTTTCAGCCCGCCGGCCAGCTTCCCCGCCTCTTCGGGTGTCTGCACCAGCTCCCCACCCAGGAACTTCACATTCCCGAGTTGCCGCTCAACCCGGCCGAGCTCTTCCTCGAACTTGCCGACCTCCGCGCGCGGGTCGAAGGTTGGCTTGGGCCAGGCCTGACCCGACTTGCCGACATAGACTTTGTGGATTCTGGCAGAAGGAAGACTCACTGCTGGTTCCGAGGGCCCGGTGGCCGCCCCTTGGCCTGGTTCAACGGCTAGATAAGCCGCGCCGGTTGCAGCCAGACTGGCCCCGATGAACTCTCGACGGCTCAACGCTGGATTCACGATCAGCCTCCTCTTTCTGGTTTGCCCAGTTGGGCATTCTCATTCGATGAAGGACGGCTGCCGCCGGCCGGCCGCGGGGCTGTCGGCGCCTCCAGATCGCCACAAGCGAATTGGATTGCGTCCAGGTAGAAACGTAGAAGCGCGGGATGCCACCAGATTTCTGTGCGGTGCCCGAAGCCGGTGAAGAAGACCCGGCCGCTGCCGTGCGGCTTGACCCAGGCTTGGGCGAAATCGCCATCCTTGCGGGTGACCCATGGCACCTTCATGTTCGTCTTCTGCGTATCCAGCGACAGCAGCACTCGTAGATTCTGACGCGAATACGGCTCACCGAACTCGTAGATCTCGTCCGCCAAGCGGAAGTCCTTTCCCCCGAACGCCGCCACGAGCGGATGGCGGGGTTCCTCCACCTGGATTCCGACCTCCTCGTTCCAGGGATGGCCGATGAACTTGCCGCCCAGCAACTCACGGAACTGAGGCCATTGCGGATTGGCCCCAATGGCGTAGTGATAGGCGACGATTCCACCCCCGTTGGCCACATAGTCGAGCAAGCTCTTACGCAGGGCCTTCTCCGCTGCATCTACGTCGTGGCCGTACGCCTTCAGCTTCTCCAGGTCCGCTTCTGCAGGGCGGATCCACGGCCCGGAGCTGTTGTTCATCACGATAGCGTCAAACCGCCGGATGTTCTCGGGCAGATACACGCTGATGTCGTCGCTGACCACCGGCTTGTAGGCGCCGGTCTTCTCGCCCAGGACCTTCATGGCCAACTCACCGTAGGGGATGCAGTAGCCCTTGTGCGGATCCTTGTCCATGAACGCGGGCGGCGTGTTCCAGATCAACACCGTCCGGGCTCTCTTCGGTGCTACGCGGGCCTTTGCCGGGGCCGCCTTGCGGATCAGGTCCGCCTGGTGCGACGGCACCTGGGCGCTCGCCGAAAACGGCGTGATGAAAGACACCAAGCAGGACACTGCCGCGGAGAGCCTGCAGCCATGCATGAAGAGCCCCTTCACAAGGTCCAGCCTTTGCGATACTCCGAGCGCAGCAGGGCATCGGCCTCGCCATGGTTGGCGATCTTCATTCCAACCGGTTCGAAATCGAGCCTGCCCTCTACCTGCGTAGACACGTTCCCGATCATGAGGAATTCGTTGAGCGCGTCGGCGTAATCAAAATTGGCCCACGCCGGTTTGCCGCCGCGGCAGGCCAGCAGCCAATCCATCTCGTGCCCGCGCGAGCTTTCGACCGTCTCCGGCCGGTCCCGCTGCACATCCTTGAACTGCTCTTCGGGCAGCAGCCGGAAGGTGGCGTTGTGGCCGGTCGCGTGGATGCGGCCTTTCGTGCCCACGATGTAGGCGCCGGAGAAGTCTATCCCCTGTCGATCCTTGTCGGCAGCTTCTCGCTTGAGTGAATCGATCAGCTCGCTGGCCCCGGGCGCCTGGCCGTTGTACCAGGTAAACATGATCGGCGGGAACTCCGCGCGGGCGGGGATGTGCCACTGAATCAGCTCCCAGCGCGGGAATGACAGCCGGTTGAGGCTGGAAGACTTGGCCTCAACCCTGATCACCGGCCGGTTGACTCCGCTCGGCTCGCCCAGCCACAGCTCGTACACCTTAAGCGCCATGAAAGCCAGGTTGGCCGTGTGCGAACCCCAGTTGCCGAGCTGACACGTGCCGAACTCACGCCATTGATGCCACTGCAGCCATTCGTGGCGATAGGGGCGGAATGCGGCCGGGCCGAGCCACAAGTCCCACTTCAGGTATTCCGGGACAGGCTCCGTTCCGCTGGGCGGCTCCTTGCGATCCGCACCGCCGCCGTCGTTCCATATGTGCACTTCCTTGATCTCGCCCAAGGCCCCGCCACGGATCAACTCCAGCGCCCGGCGAAATGGGCCGGCCGCCGTACCCTGGTTGCCCATGGACGTGGCCACCTTGTACCGGTGGGCCAGCTCGTGCAGAGCCCGCGACTCGTGGACCGTACGGCTCAAGGGCTTTTCACAGAGGACGTGCTTGCCGGCCCGGATGGCTGCGGCCGATATGACCGCATGGCTGTGGTCGGGCGTGGCCACAACGACCGCGTCGATGTCTTTCGTCGTGTCGAGCATCTCGCGGAAGTCGTGGAACGTCCGTGGCTTGCTCCTTAGAATCCGCGTGTAGATTTCCGCCGCCCCTCGCTCCCAGTCGTGCGGCGAGGTCGCCAGGGCCCTGGATTGTCGCGCCCATCGCTGAAACGCCGCGGCCAGCTTCTGGTCGTTCACGTCGCACAGCGCGACCACGTTCTCCATCTTTGGGATCGTGTCCACAAACCACTCGCCGCGGCCGCCCACGCCCACCAGCGCGACGTTGAGCTTCTCGTTGGCCCGGTAGCCGCGGGCTGATGAGTCGCCCTTCAGGAGCGAAACACCTGTGCCACCCAGGATCATCCGGCGGAGGAACGTCCGACGACGCATCTGTTGACTCCTGACCCACGGCCAGAACGTACAGGCATTCGTCGTTGCCGGCAAGCAAGCCGCCGACACGACGACCGCGCACAGTCATCTGCTGGCGATGAGCCGTCTTCAGAGCAGTGCGGGCAGGCTCAGGGCCCTCACCTCCTTGCCAGCCCTCCCTGGAATGCCGCCAGCAACGACCCGCGGCAGACCAGTTCTCGCCAAGCGGGGCCGTTCACCTTCCGATCGAGTGGCCGCTCTGTTCCTGCGCACCGTTTTTGACTCATCGCCATGCCCTGGAGGGCGGGCTCTGTAAGCCTTTCGCTTTTCTCGAGGTACCGCTCTGAGAAAAGCGGACCTGTCCCCGAGGTGCCGCTCGGGCCAGGAAAGGCATATCGATCCCGCCCTCCTGTTCCGGGCATGATCAATCAAAAACCGACAACAGAACGACAGCTCCTGCTCTCCCTCAGGCAAAGCGTGAACAGCCAGGAAAAGCTTCTCAGGCCGGTCCGTCGGTCGCCGAGTTCTGTGCCCGGTTCTTCACGGATCGCCTCATTCGCCCAATCACGCCCGGCGACCTGAGCAGTCTGCGGTTGGCTATTCGCATCCTGGTGGACCACTACGGTCGCCAGCTAGCCGAGGCGGTTGGCGAAGAAGGACTCGTCGTCAACAGAGAGCACCGCCAGATCGACGCCCTGAGCTGCGGCAAGGACTTTCGCAGCGATCTTATCCGCAGACTGGAAACCCTGGACGTATACCTCCGTGGTGTAACCCACGACATGGGCGTTGGTCAGGATCCGTTTGCCATCGATGACCAGTCCGGAGCCGGAGACCTGCCGGGGACTCTGTTTTGTCCACGGTCGGACCAGATCAGGCCCCCGGCGAGTAGCCAGTATCTTGACGACCGACGGGCGGTACTCTTCCTGAGCCGACGCTGCCGAGGCCATGTAACCGCAGTTGACGAGGACCGCCACCAACGAAGCAGACAACGAGGCACTTCTCATCGATCAGAACTCCATAAAGCCGCCATGGGACACCGCCCTCCTGTCACTCACCGGGGCACCCACCCCGTGTGCTGTGGCGCAACGGATGCACATCCCCGCACGGGTATATCAGTCCTTATGACACCGCTCGACGACTCCATCCCCTGGACCTCTAAAAGCCTCCATGTTTCAGTGGCACGAGGTCAGGACTCCTGCTCAGAGTATACAGCTCCCGTCGATGAAAAGGGATATCCGCTTCGATACAAGGGGGACACCCAAGACCCTCAGAAAACGCGAGTCCGCACACATACCGTCCTCCCTCAGACTACTGACTGCAGGGAGGCGAACCACCGGCTTCACGATCCGCAGCGAACGGGAGCGGCCATGGGCGCTCGGGGCGCATCAGTCTTCTCTTGATATGGCTTGCGTCTCGGCACCGGGGGGCCGTTTCGAATGGCCCTTGACCACCCTACCGGTTTGCCTCGGCATGCCCCCCGTGGGAGCGCCGCCTGAGCTTAAGGGGCGTAACCCCCTCACGCTGGGCAAAAGCGACCCGCATGCGCTGCTCGCTTGGGAATCCTGCCAGGTATGCGATCGCCTTCACCGGCATGTCCGTCTCTTCGAGCAGACGTTTCGCCCGGTTCACCCGGCAGGCAATGATCTCCTCAACAACCGAATGGCCGACATATCGCTGGAACCGACGTTCCAGGGTTCGTTGGGTCACGCCGACTCCTTCGGCAAGCTGCTTGACGGAGATGGCCTGATGGCCGCGGGTCCATATTCGGGCCAGAGCCCCGGAGACCGCCGAGTCTGTGGGCAGATCAAGCTGAACCGAGGGCTCCAGGGCGCTGGGCAGTGTGATGCCGGCGACCGCCTCGATGACTGTACCCAGCAGGCCCAGCGCGTGCAGTGACAGCAGAATGGAATTGCGGGCCGGATTGACCAGGACCTTTTCGATCAGCTCGTCGAAGCACCTGACCAGCAGCCCCGAGCCGGTGATGCGACGCACCGGGCACTCGCGTTGGAGGAGGGACATGTCCATCAGCCGGTGGGCCAGTTCACCGCTGAAACAGAGCCACCGCTCCGTCCAACCGACTTGGGGCGACGGCCGATACCGGTGCCACACGCCCGGAAACAGAAAAATGACGCTCTGTGGCGGCACCGGCAGCGGCCCGGTGGTCTTCGACTCGAAAAGGCCGGTTCCCTTGTTGATCAGGAGCAGCGCGAACTCAGGGAGTTGACGTCCCTGTTCCCAGCGGAAGTGGTACAGGTGAGGATGGGCTTGCCGGGGGTAGACGGATCCCGGCGGAGTTGTCGCCCGTCCGATCCCCGTCAAGTAGATGCCCCAGCGCATGGCGTCATCGTTGACGGGCAGGTAGCAGTGTACGTCGCGTGCTGATCCCATGACGATTCTCAACCCTTTGAGGTCGCCTCAACCATAGCATGAGCATACCAGACTGGCAACAGGCGTGTCGAGAAACACCTGTTGATTCCTCTTGCTCCGATCGCCGAAAAGCCGTTAGCATACAAGAGGTTCTATCGGATTCCTGGAACGTGCGAACAGCAGGTTGCGTGTGTGTTTCAGGGCTTCGGCCGGGCCTCCGGCCTGGGCCATCCGCCCGGGTACTCTGTGGGGGGCTTAAACCCGGCCCCGCGACGCGGCCGGTTGGGCGCAACCTTGGCGTTGCCCAACGGGGCGCGGGCACAACCGATCGTTTCCGGTGGCCACGGTCGCGGCGATGCGGGCCCGCCTGTGTTCGCAGAGAGAGGAAGGAGGCGAGATCCGCCAGTCACAACCGTACCGCGCTAATCGGCCACATGGCTAACGCGGGAGAACAACCAGGACTTTCTGAGGAGTTGCGGTCGCGGTTCGGTTGTTTCGCCGCCACGCTCACGTCCACCGGACGAACGCCGCTGCTGATCCGCATGGCAGCACTGCCAGTTATCCGTTCTGTTAGAGGAGGACAAATCGTATGCGCACGAACCTGTACCTACGGTCCTGTATCGCGGTACTGGCCTTGTTGGCCGCTGCACCCGCGTGGGGCCAGTTCAGCTATGTCAGCGACTTCAACTCGGTCGCGCCCGGCACGAAGCCTCCGGGCTGGGCGACCCGGAACTACTATGGCCCAGCTTACGACCCGGTCATCTTCAGCCAGGACCCGGCCGGCTGGAACGAGGCCTGTTCCTCGACGCTGTGGAGCATTCCAGGAGCCCAGGACTACGCGCTCTGCGGCAATCGCCTCACCCTGATCCACGCAGGCTTCGCCGACGTCGGCGCCGCCACCGCCTGGTACGCCGGCAACTCCGATCCCGGCTACCCGATGAACCTCCAACAGCAGAGCCTCAAGGCCGAATTCGACATGTTCCTGCGCGTCGGCCATACCTGGATCAATGTAGCGGGGGATGGAGCCACCTTCGCCGTTCAACCGGTTGCAGACACGGTTGACGCCCAACAGGCGGTTGGCGCCTGCGGCGCGGGCGGCAGCATGTTCGGGTGGCAGGCCGGTGGTTTCGCCATTGAGTTTGACAACTGGCCCAGCGGTGGCAACGGCGAACCTGCAGTGTATTCGCAGGGGCTTGGAACGGACTGGGGTCCCGCCAGGAACCACCTGGGGGTGGACCTCTACTCGTTCTGGGATCTCTACAGCGTGGGCTTCCCCAGTCTCCAGACCGACTTGGATGTGCTGGATCTCGTCAACGGCCCGTTCTACTGGCCTACCGGCGTGTCACCTGATGTCTTGCCCTACATGATGATGATTGGTACCTGCAACATCCCCATTCATATTACCGTCTATTACAATGATCCGGATCACGGCGGGCTGGGACAGATTCAAGTGTACATGAGGATCCCCAATTCAACCGGTCTGCCCGGCGTCCTGCTCGACCTCCAGCCGGGCGGGTACGGCCTTGGCGAAGGTGATCCTCCGGAAGGCAAGAAGGTCCTCGACTACCAGGTCGGCCCTTGGCCTAGCACCGGTGCGGTTTTCGGCTTCAGTGCCGGCGGGGGTTCGGCGACGGGCACCATGCAGTTCGCCAACGTTCGAGTGAGTACCACGGGTGTCAGCGGCACAGCCCTGCCGTACTCCGGCAGTATTCCGCAGCTCGCCGCCGGCGATCCGGTGACCTTGACCGCTTCGCCGACCGCCGGTACGCCGAGCCAACCCGGCTGGGATGTAACCACGTACGCCTCCAAGGTCCAGCTTCCCAGTCTTGGCTTCCTCAAGAGAGACATCGCGACGGACCTGGCCTCGGGCGTCAATGCACATCTGTCGCTGCTTGCCAGCGTCACTGGAGAGCCGGCCGTCGACTACGTCGATACCGGCGATAACGGCAACCTGGGACGGGGCCGGTACTTCCCCGGCCTCACCGACGGGGCCGATCACGACAACTTCGCCATGACGGCCAAAGGGTGGATCCAGTTCCCGGCCGCCGGCGACTACTCCCTGGGCATTGGCGCTGACGACCAGGTCGAGGTCTCCATCGGAGGCCAAGTCGTACTCTCCGGTTTCACCGGCATGTACGTCGGTCAGAATGAGGACATCCGCTGCAACCTGCATGTCGACCCCGCCGGCATCTACCCCATCCAGATCACCTATGTTGCCGCCACGTCCGGCGACGGCGTCGAGTTCTATCGCCGTCTGACCAACATCACCAACCCACTGACCTTCCCGTATGCGGCCATCGGCAGCACCAACGCCGGCCTAGCCGACCAGCCGGTCGTCTACGGGCTGTTGGACGGCAAGGCAGCGCCTCTGGACTTGTCGGGCGGCGAACCGTGGACACTCACCCTTTCCAAGACCGAGCGCGTCAGCAACGGCACGACCGCCGGTGCTTCGGGATTCAAGGTCAAGACGACGCCCTCGCCGTGGATCTACTACCAACCCGGCTCGGGCTACAACCTGTTCTGGAAGCGCGACCGGGAATGTGAAGACTGGAACACCTCTGCGTTGATGTTCCTGGATTTCCTGGGCAATGATCCGGCCCACGCCAGCACCTCCGACACCATCAACTTCGCCACTGGCGATACCACCGGGTGGCCTCGTGTGTTCACCGGCGGCACGCCGTTCCCCAACGCTCCCGGTGGCGCTCAGCTCTTCGCCATGCGAGCCGACGGTTTCGTCACCCTGAGCCCGGGCACCTACTTCCTCGGACTGGACGCCAACGACCAGGCCCGGCTCTTCATCGGCAATCAGGCCATCGACGTCGTCTACTACCAGCCGCACATCATGCTCTTTGAGCTGGTCGTGCCGCCGGATGCCGGCGGAACGTATCCCATCCGCGTCGAGTACACCCAGTACCTCGACGTCGGATACGTCGATCTCTACCAGGTGGTCGATGGCACGGTGGTACCTGTCAACGGCCCGGGTTCCACCATCACCGTGCACCAATCCGTGACGCCGGGTGCTGCGTATCATGCCGTCAAGACGAACGGCTATGTCATTCCGGCCAGCGCCAAACGCGCCGAGACGGGCCAGGGCGGCACGCTCGGCTGGAACGCTACCTTCGCGCCCTGCGCAGCAGAGCAACCCTTCTTCGGCTACGCTGAGGCGGCCCTGCAATACGATCTCGCCGGCGGCCCGAACATCGTGATCGTCGCCCCGCCCGACACCAGCCAACACCCTAGCGTCGTCGCCTATGGAGCCGGCCAGGGGCTCGGCCGTTTCCCCGGTAGCCAGACCAACTGGATGACGGCCTTCCCATCCTGCCCGGCCGACTATGACAACTTCGCCGTGGCCGTCGAGGGCCTCATCGAGTTCCCCGGGCCGGGGGATTACGGTTTCAACACCTGCACCTCGGGTGCGTGCAAGATGTGGATCGGCGGGCAACTCGTCCAAAGCCATTCGGCCGCCTACGCCTGGCCTTATAACAACGGCGACCCTGCCCAGGACAACATCCCGGTCTCAGTGCACGTGGACGAGGCCGGCCTCTACGACATCCGCGTGGCATACATCCAGTCAACCGCCGTGACTCCCACGCCTCTGCTGGAGGTGTTCCAGTACCAGACGGCCGACGCGAGCCCTGTGCTGCTCAACAGCCCCGGCGCTCTCAACGTGTTCCAGAACCTGGCCGACGGCGGCACTCCGCGCAATCCGGTCGTGCTTCCGACCAGCGCTAAGGTGGCTCCGTATGACGCCGGCATCACCCCGGGTCTGCATGCCGAGGTTGTCTCTTGGGCGGCGGCCAGCGGCGATACATATGGCCAGTCCGTTTACGGTGGCCTTGGCCACGATGCCTTCATCAATCTCCACCAGGCCAAGGATCTGCTCGACGCGGTGGTCTACGGCGACGCCGATGCGCTGCTTCGGCAGCAGGGTATGGTCGCGTTCAGCGGCATCGTCTACCAGGTCAGCTTCAAGACCGACAATTGGGCTCTTCCGCCCGGAGAACCGTTCCCGGGAGAGCTGGATAACTGGTTTGCCATGCGTCTCAGCGGCCGAATCGCTCTGAAGAAGGGCGGCACCGTCATGGGCGTCTTTGCCGATGACGCGGTGATCGTCAAGATTGGCGGAGTGGACGTGCATCGCGAAGGGGCTACCTACGATGCCAACGAATGGCCGATGATGTACGTGCATGCCCCGGAGGACGGCCTCTACCCCATCGAGATCGATTACCTGGCTAAAAGTGGCAACACATTTCTCTGGCTGTTAACCACTGACCCGGCCTGGACGGTGTGGAACCCGATCAACTCGGATCCCAACTACTTCGGCGTGCATTTCTACGCCGACGTGGCCACTTGCGACCATCAGCCGTTCGCCGACGCGGACGGCGATGGCGACGTCGACCAGGTCGACTTCGGTACGTTCCAGACGTGCTTCACGGGATCAACGCCGCCGTCCGGGCCGCTTGGCTTGTGCAAGTGCTTCGATCGCGACAACTACGGCGTGGGCAATGGCGCCGTCGACGCCGCAGACTTGGCGGAGTTCGCCAAGTGCTATACGGGTGCGATGATTCCGTGGTCGTCGGCCCAGTCGCCGGACTGCAAACCCTAGCACACCTGCCATGAGGTGAAGGTCAGTTGTCCTCCCGACGGCCATGGGCGAATTGACCCGCCCGTGGCCGTCCGCTTGAGGATCGCCAACTGCCGGCCGAGGTTCAGGTTCTCGACGGTCAAAACCGTTTGGAGAACCAGGTGAGCCCGGAAGACGGTCGGGACCGCGCGCAAGCGGCCCATGTCCCCTTCCTCCTGCGCCTTGGGCAAGGCAGGCAGACGCCAAACGAGCCGGGGCAAGTCGAGTCGGCAGGTTCGGTCGGGCAGCGAGGCCGAGTTTGTCGAAAGGGACGGCCGCTGACAGACACCAGGAGAGCCATGTTTTCGGTTCGTTCTGTGCCTCGCGGGACCGGTTTCGAGCTCGTCTTGACCGCAGGGTCGAGCGGTTGGGCGAGACATCCTCAGGTACCCAGGCAGCCGCAGCTGCCCTGATCGAGGTTGCCTGCTTCTGATCAGGCCCGTGCCGGGGTTCGATCTCCCCAGCCCGGTCGGCCTACGATCCGTGCCTGATTCGCTCGATGATGCCGCTCGTGCTCAGGCCCTTTTCCATGGGCACGAGGACCACCCGGCCGCCCGTGGCTTCGACATGTTCCCGTCCGACCACACCCTTGTTCGCCCAGTCCTCGCCCTTGACCAGGACGTTCGGGGACAGCTTCTCGATGACCTCCTTCGGGGTCGGGTCGTCGTAGATCACCACGTAGTCCACGCAGCCCAAGGCGGCCAGAACTTCCGCTCGTTGATCCTGGGGCACGATGGGTCGGCCGGGAGCCTTGCCCTGGGCACGCACCGAGACATCCGAGTTCAGGCCGACGACCAGGATCGCGCCCATCCTTCGGCACTGTTCCAGCAGCCGCACGTGTCCCACGTGCAGCAGATCGTAGCAGCCGTTCGTGAATACCACCGTCTCGCCCCGGCTCTTGCGAAGGGCCAGCTCGGCGGCCAGCTCCTTCAAGTCACGAACCTTACTGCCGGCCGAGCCCGACGAGATCCGCAGGTCGGCGATGACCTCGTCGCGGCGGATCGGCACGCAGCCGAACTTCTCGACTTCCAGGCCGCCGGCCACGTTGGTCAGATGAGCGGCCTGCTCCCAGGTCGCCCCGGCCACCCGAGCGGCCACCAGCATGGCCAGCACGGCGTCGCCCGCGCCGGTATTGTCGTACACCGCTCGTGGCCGCGTCGGAACGTGCACCGGCTTCTGCCCGCGGACTGCCAGGACCACCCCCTCGCGGTCCAGGGTGACCAGCAACCCCTCTAGGTCACATCGCTCGATCAGGGGGTTCACCTCGGCCAGCACGGTCGTCAAGCTCGTATCCGCGCAGCCACTGGCGATCTGGAACTCGTTTCGGTTCGGCGTCAGCATCGTTGCCCCGCGGTAACGGGCGTAGTCGCTGACCCGAGCCGGATCCACTAGGACCGGTTTGCCTGCTTCCCTTGCCGCCGCGATGATGCGTTGGCACAGAGCGTTGCTGAGAAGCCCCTTGCCGTAATCCTCCAGGCACACTGCGACCGCGTGGGAGGTGCATCGCCGCACCAACTCGGCCAGCCGATCCGCATCCCCGGGACCGAGTGGCCGGGTCACCTCCTCGTCGACGCGCATGAGTTGTTGCCGATGACGATGCTGGGCCAGGCCGACGAACCGCGTCTTGGTGGTGGTGGGGCGGTCGCCGACGGCGAGTACGCCGCGTGTGCTGATCGCCTGGTTCTGCAACAGGGCTCGCAGCCGGCTGCCGGAATCGTCCAGACCGACCGCTCCGCAGCAGATGACGTCCAGGCCGAGCTCACGCAGGTTGGCGGCCACACTGCCGGCCCCGCCGACCCGCTCTTCCTCCGATTTCTTGCACAGCACCGGCACCGGTGCCTCCGGGCTGATCCGCTCCGCGTCGCCGTAGACATACCGATCCAGGATCAGATCGCCGACCAGCAGCACCCGCTGGCCACCGAACGCCTCCACCAATCGAATCAGCTCTGGAATCAAGGGCCACTCCTTTGCCCAGGTCGGGATGCTGCCGCCGTAACAACCTGTCGGCCAAGTGTTTACACCATGTGACGGGCGCGGGATCGCGTGCCTCGCACCTCGGCGGCTCATGGTATTCAAGCCTTGCGGGAGCGTCAATTCCCCGGCGACGGCGGGCGGCCTTTCGCGGCCCTTGCATTGGGGCTTGGTTTGACTACACTACCTTCGAAATCGCGTGCGGCGCGGGGCGGGTCGGCTATGTCCCTTGCACGCCGCGTCATGATTGCTTCCTCACTTTACACACGGAGCACAGGGTTCACCACAATGATTGATGTCGCCGCTTTGATCCGCGAGGGCAAGATCCAACAAGCCGAGACCGAACTGAGCCAGAGCCAGGCGGAATCCGCTAACAATCCGCAATGGCATTTCGCCCGCGGGCGGCTTCTGGAAGCCAAGGGACAGGGGGGGGATGCCGTGGCCGCCTACGAGAAGGCGCTCAGCATGGACCCCAATCACCAGGAGGCGATGTTTGCCCTGGCCTTCTACCTCGACTTGCACGGTGCGGATGATGAAGCCGTCAAGTACTACGAGGCCCTGGCCGCCAAGACGCCTGTCCATGTGAACGCGCTGATCAATCTGGCGGTGATTTACGAGGATCGCGGGCGATATGAGGACGCCCTCCGCTGCATCGATCGCGTCTTGGCGGAGCACCCCAATCACCAGCGGGCCCGCATGTTCGCGAAGGACATCGAGAGCTCGATGGACATGTACTATGACGAGAACCAGGAGCGCAGCCGCCAGAAGCGCAATGCGATCCTCGACACCCCGATCGCGGATTTCGAACTCAGCGTCCGCAGCCGTAACTGCCTCCGCAAGATGAACATCAACTCGCTTGGCGATCTGCTGCGCATTAGTGAGGCGGAACTGCTGGCCTACAAGAACTTCGGTGAGACCTCGCTCAACGAGATCAAGGCCATGCTTGCCCAGAAGGGGCTGCGGCTGGGCCAGCTCAAGGAGGAGGCCATTCGCTCCACTCGCCCGGCCCCGCGTCGCCAGCTTCCGGAGGGTTCCCCGGATGTGCTCAACAAGTACCTGTCCGAGATCGAGTTCTCCAGCCGGTCGCGCAAGTGCCTCCAGCGGCTGAATCTGGTCACCCTGGGCGACCTGATCATGCGGACCGAGGCAGAGCTTCTGGCGACCAAGAATTTCGGCCAGACCTCCTTGAACGAAATCAAGGCCAAGTTGGCGGAGTTTGGCGTCAGCCTCCGCAAACCGGAGTAGATTCACGACGATCGCTACCGGGCTGAGCAGTGGGCTGCCGGGCAGGTTGGCTGCCTGTCGAGTGACCACCCGGTCGTTGTGGTCCCATGATCACCGCATGTGTTGTCTCGCCACACTGGGATTGTGGGTACTCCTCGGCGCGGGCTGTCATCAGACACCCGGGACGGCACCTGCCGGCGCGGCTTCACGTCCCGCGGAGGCGGTTCCCGAGCCTATCGACCGGCAGATCCGCGTCCTTTTGCTGGAGGGCACGCCCGCGTGTTCGGTCAGCTCGGACGAAGCGTTCGATCTGATTGACCCTGCCGCAGGTACCCATTTCGGCCAGGGCGAAGGGGGCAAGCCGCTCGGCGTCGTGTTTGAGGGTCAACGGATTCGCGTGCCATCACTGCAACTCGACTTGGCCGACGAAGTCGTTGATTTGGTGCCCCGCGGCCTGGAGCCCATCGGGATCCAGGTCAACGGCAAGGTCCAGTACTATCGCGGCTGGATCCGGTTCACGCGGACCGGCGACAACGCCGGTGCGGTCACCAATGTCGTTGACATCGAAGACTACCTCATCGCCGTCGTGGATGCCGAACTTCCGCGGCGATTCCATCAGGAGACGTTTCGAGCCCAGGCCATCGCGGCTCGGACGTACGCCTGGTATCACAAGCAGACCGCGGGTAAGAAGCGCTCGTGGGACGTGAGGGCGACGGAGCGATCGCAGGTATACCGCGGGATCGGCCGGAGTCCACACGGGTCTCCTGCCGCGGAGGCGGTTTACGACACCCGTGGTCTGGTCTGTGCCTGGGATGCACCCGAGGGCGAGCGGATCTTCTGCACATACTACTCCTCCGCCTGTGGCGGGACGACCGCTTCGGCAGCCGCCATCAATGGGCGGGAAGACGCCCAGATCCCGCCCCTGGCCGGCAATGTGCAGTGCGATTTCTGCCGAAACGCGCCCGATCGTTCCTGGGGACCGGTTGCACTCGGCAAAACGGTGATCACCGAGTCGCTTCGCGGCCGATATCCCCGTTTTCGGGCCATCGGTCCCATCGAGCGCATCGAGGTGGCCGAGGCAACTCCCGCCGGGCGAGCCGCGAGGTACCGGTGCATCGACGGCCAGGATCGCGAGGTCGAGATCGAGGCCGAAAACCTGCGGCTGACCCTCGACCCCACCGGACGCGAGATCCGCAGCACCTGCTTCGTTCTCGCCAACAACGGCTCTGAGTGCGTGTTCCAGGAGGGACGCGGTTTGGGGCACGGCGTCGGCTTGTGTCAGTATGGCGCAGACGCCTTGGCTCGCCAGGGGATGAAAGCGAGCCAGATTCTGAAGCTGTATTATCCGTCTTCTCGGGTCAGAAGGGCGTACTGAAGGTTCGCACGCATGGAGGCTGAGTCCAGGTTGCGGCTGTCGGCAGTCCTACGCTATGCGGTCTGCGCCGCGGCCTTGGCGTGGCTCTATCACAAGACCGACTGGGGCCAGTTCAAGCAGGTTCTGGTCAGTGCAGATTGGCGGCTGGCCCTGCTGGCAATGCTGGTCTTCGGTCCCGCGGTGCTGCTCATCTCGGTTCGCCTGAAGGTGCTCCTGGCCGTCCAACAGGTCCATCTGTCCGTGTGGCAAGCCGTGAAGGTCACCTTCGCCGGGAACTTCGTGATCAGCGCCTTGCCGGTGGGGACGCCCGGCGGCGATTCGGTCAAAGCCTACTACGTCGCTCGAGACACACCCCTGAAGCACGAGGCGGTCACGGCCGTCTTCTTCGATCGGGCGGTTGGGGTGCTCGGCCTGCTGCTCATGGCCGGCGTTATTGTCCTGGCCGACTGGGACAATCCGGCCTTCAGGGTGTGGGGGCGGGTCATCGGCTTCCTCCTGCTGGTCCTGGTGGTGAGCGTAGGTCTGTATGCGTCGGCTTCCGTACGCCGCGCACTCCAACTGTGGCGAGTGGTCGCGATTCTGCCTCTCAGCCGACACATTCACCGCGTGGACAAGGCGATCATGGCTTTCCGCCAAGACCTGGGACGGGTGGCCGTCTCGATGTGCTTAACCTTCGTTCTCCAAACGATTTCCATTGCAGCGTACTTCCTGGGAGGCTGGGCCCTGGGCGTGGTGGGCACCGATCCCTGGACGGCGTTTCCGGTGTATCTTGCCTATACCCCGATCTGTCTGCTCACCGGAGCGTTGCCGATCGGCGTGATGGAACTGACTTTCCAGGAGCTGTTCGCCGGGGCCGCAGGGCTGGGCAGTCCCGAGGCGGCGCTGTCCCTCTCATTCTTCGGGCGACTGATCCAGCTGATCTGGGCAGTCCCGGGAGGTCTGGTGGTGCTCCGCTCTCGGGCCGACCTGAAAAACGCCGGTCTGGACGCGGCCGAATAGGTCCAACCGCCCACCGCTCCTATACTCCGGTGGCGGCCGGTTTGCAGCGGCCGGCTAATAAGTTATCCTAATGTTGGTTTTTGGTATTCGCATTGCGTGTGACCTTCAGATGGAATCCGTAGGGGACGGCGCGGAAGTCCGCCGCGGGATACGTGGTCTCGTGAGCAGTCGCCCGCTGCCCTGCAGCAGACAAGGGAGGGCGCTTCGGCGACCACCGCGATCCCCCACGCACCCGGTCGTCAGCGTCAGACAACCGTGACGAGACTGGACACCCAAATCGAGCAGGCCGCTGCGGCCAAGAACCTGGAAGACCTCAAGAGTGCGATCGTCCGCTTCGCCGGCGATTCCGGCGACGGCATGCAGGTGGTCGGAACCCAGTTCACCAACGCGACCGCATTGGTGGGCAACGATCTGGCCACCCTGCCGGACTTTCCCGCCGAGATCCGTGCTCCGGCCGGGAGTCTCGCCGGGGTCTCCGGCTTCCAGATCAACTTCGCCAGCACCGAGATATTCACGCCCGGAGATACCGTCCAGACCCTGGTGGCGATGAACCCGGCAGCCCTCAAAGTCAACCTCGGCGATCTCGAGCGGGGCGGCCATCTCATCGTCAACTCCGACGCGTTCACGCCCCAGACCATCAAACAGGCAGGTTACGAGAAAGACCCGCTTGAGGGCGACGAGTTGGCCGGCTACCACCTGCACAAGGTGCCCATGACCCGGCTGACGCTGGACTGCGTCAAGGACGTGGGGCTCAAGCACAAAGATGCGGAACGCTGCAAGAACATCTTCGCCCTGGGACTGACCTATTGGTTGTATGAGCGTCCCCTGGCCCCAACCCTCCGGTGGCTTCAGGAGAAGTTCGGCAAGGACGAGAAGCTTCGCCAGGCCAACGAGTTGGCTCTTCGGGCGGGCTTCAACTATGGCAACACCACCGAGCTCTTTCAGGTTCACTATCGAATTCCCCCCGCCAGGCAGGAACCAGGCGTCTACCGCAAGATCAGGGGAAACGACGCGACCGCCTACGGTCTGGTCGCCGCCGCGTGGCAGGCCGGCAAGCGGCTCTTCTACACCGGCTACCCGATTACTCCGGCCAGCGACATCCTCCACGAACTGGTCAAGCACAAGAACTTCCAGGTGAAGGTGTTCCAGGCTGAGGACGAGATTGCCGCGATGTGTGCGGCGATCGGGGCGGCGTATGGGGGGGCCATGGCCGCCACCGGCACGAGCGGGCCGGGCATGGCCCTCAAAAGCGAGGCTCTTGGCCTCGCGGTCATGCTCGAGTTGCCGGTCGTGATCATCAATGTCCAGCGGGCCGGGCCGAGCACCGGTTTGCCCACCAAGACCGAGCAGGCCGACCTGCTCCAGGCTGTCGGCGGGCGCCACGGCGAGTGCCCGCTGCCCATTCTCGCCGCCCAGTCACCCTCGGACTGCTTCTGGACAGCGTTTGAGGCGTTCCAGATCGCGGTCAGATACATGACTCCCGTGATCATGCTCAGCGATGGCTACCTGGCCAATGGATCGGAGCCGTGGCGTGTGCCCCGGGTCGAGGATCTGCCCAGGATTCCCGTGGTCCACGCCACCGATCCCGAGGGCTTCAATCCTTACTCGCGCAACGCGGAGCTCGCCCGTCCGTGGGCGCTGCCCGGGACCCGGGGGCTGGCCCATCGGGTCGGCGGATTGGAGAAGGAAGACCTCACCGGTCGTGTGTCCTACGACCCGGTGAATCATGAGCGCATGTGCCGGTTCAGGGCGGCCAAGATCGCCAAGGTGGCCGAGAGCATTCCGGATCAGGCCATCTACGGCGACGATCACGGCGACCTCGTCCTGGTCAGCTGGGGCGGCACCTTTGGCTCGGTTCGGACCGCCGTCGAGCGGGCCAGAGAGGCCGGCCTGAGCGTCTCCCACATTCACGTCCGCCACCTGAACCCCATGCCCCGCAATCTCGGCACGCTTCTCCGGGGGTTCCGAAAGATCCTTGTTCCTGAGCTCAATATGGGCCAGTTGAACATGCTTCTTCGCGCCACCTACCTGGTTGACGCCGTCGGGATCGACAAGATGCAGGGCCGGCCCTTTACCGTGGCCGAGCTGGTGCTCAGGATTCAGCAGACCCTCAAGGGGGATCATTGACATGTCCGATACCGCGACCTTGCCGGTGGTTAATCTGCAGCCCAAGGACTACGGAAGCAGCCAGGAAATCCGCTGGTGCCCAGGCTGTGGCGACTACTCCATCCTGGCCCAGATCAAGAAGGCGTTCAGCAATCTGGGCAAGGACCCAGACAACGTGGTGTTCGTCTCCGGGATCGGCTGCTCCAGCCGGTTGCCGTACTACATGAACACCTACGGGATCCACGGCATCCATGGACGGGCCCCGGCCCTGGCAACGGGTCTGCGGCTGGCCCGCCCGGATCTCGAGATCTGGGTGATCACCGGTGACGGTGACGGCCTGTCCATCGGCGGCAATCATTTGCTCCACTCGATCCGCCGCAATCTCAACATCAAGATCCTCATGTTCAACAACCGAATCTACGGCCTGACCAAGGGGCAGGTGTCGCCGACCTCGGAACGAAACAAGAGGACCGTGTCGACGCCGTTCGGCTCCGTCGGAGCCAGCATCAATCCCTGCTCCTTCGCCATCGGCGCGGAGGCCACCTTCGTCGCCCGCACCGTGGATATGTATCCCGCCCATCTCCAGTACACTCTCGAACGGGCGTCCAAGCACCACGGAATGGCTTTTGTCGAGATCTATCAGAACTGCAACATCTTCAACAACGAGGCGTTCAATCACGCCACCGACCGCGAGACGCGCGACGACAACATCGTCGAGCTCGAGCACGGCAAGGCTCTGATCTTCGGGAAGAACAAGGACAAGGGCGTTCGCCTTCGCCGCGACTACCGGCCGGAAGTTGTCAAACTGGGCGATGACGGAGCCAGCATCTATGACCTCCTGATTCATGACGAGAAAGCTACCTCGCCGGCCCTGGCGTTCCTCCTCAGCCGCCTGCGCTACCCGGACTACCCCGAGCCCATCGGAGTCTTCCGGGATATCGAGCAGGCGGTCTACAACGAGCTGATCGAGGAGCAGATCCAGCGGCTGACCAAGGAGAAGGGCGAGCCCGATCTCCAGAAGTTGCTCAACGGCCCGGAAACCTGGGAAATGAAAGCGAATTGAAGAGCCGGCCGGCCCCCGACTCCTCGCCGAGTACCTTTGTTTCCCTATGCTCCATTCCGGGCTCGGCATACAATCCCCCTTTTTCAGGGGATGCTGCGATGAGAACGGTCCTCTTGCGGCGCGTGATCGCCTCGTGTCCTCTCTTGATCTGGATGCTGATTCCCGTCACCAGCCATGCCGAGCCGCCCAGGACGCGCGTGCCCTACATCCACAGCACCGACTTGCTGCATCCGCACGAAGATCCGGACGATCATTTTGACCTGGCCACAGCCTATGCCCTTGAGGAACTCGACATCAGGGCGATCCTGCTCGATCTGGGTGACCGGCAGAAACTGCGCTCCGGCCGCCTGCCTGTAGAGCAGCTCAACAAGCTCACCGGGCGCCGTGTGCCTTCTGCCGCCGGCCTGAGCGTTGCCCTCAAGTCCCCTGACGACAAGGGACTTGATCAGCCGAAAGAGGATCAGGGCGCCATCGAGTTGTTGCTCAAGGTGCTCCGCGAGTCGTCCGAGCCGGTCATCCTCAATACCCTCGGCAGCGAGCGCGACGTCTGCGCGGCGTTCAACCGCGAGCCGGAGCTGCTGCGCAAGAAGATCTCCCGCCTGTACGTGAACGCCGGCGGCCTCAAGGGAGATGAACGCGAGTGGAACGTGCGACTCGACCCCCTCTCGTACGTCGGGTTGATGCGCTCCGGCCTGCCCATCTCCTGGTGTCCGTGTCAGCCGACGAACGTGAACCTGAGCACCCACTGGGTCTTCAAGCACAAGGATGTCCTGGAGAGCATGCCCGCCGGCCTGCTCAACTTCTTCATCTACGCCCTGCAACGTGTGCCGCCCGGCGAGATCGACCCGATGGCCGCGTTGGCCATGGATCTCCGCCCTTGGCGCCACATCCTGATGGAGCAGGACCGGAACATGTGGAGCACGGCCTCGATCCTGGACGCGGCCGGGCGCTCCATCTACCGCGTCGGTGACCGGTGGGTGGCCGCCCGCTCGGCGCCGGCTGGCGGCCAGCTGGCGGAGGTCTTCAGGTTCATTCCCGTTCGCGTCGAAATCGACAACCGGGCCGTGACCCGATGGAAGGAGGCCCCCGGCGACCCCACGATGCGAGTGTACCAGGTTGCCGATGCCAAGAACCATCAGGCGGCGATGGCGAGTTGCCTGCGGCAGGTCCTCGAAAACTTCCCCGTGGTGACCGGGCTTCAGTGACGTTATCATGGCGTTGCGGCAAGGGGAGCGTCAGGAGTCTGATACATGCGCGTGGTTTTCTTCGGGGCTGGTGACTTCGCCGTGCCAAGCCTGCGCTGGCTGGGCAACAGCCCGCACGAGGTCGTGCTGGTCGTGACTCAGCCTGACCGGCCGGCCGGTCGGGGTAAGCAGCTCCTCCCTACACCTGTGGCCGCACGGGCGGCCCAGGACGGCATGCATCTCGTCCGTTGTGAGGACGTCAACACGACCGAGTGCGTCGAGAGCCTCCGCCGTCTCAGACCCGATCTCGGCGTCGTGATCGACTTCGGCCAGAAACTCCGGGCCGAGGTCCGCTCCGTTTTTCCGAGCGCGTGCATCAATCTGCATGGGTCACTGTTGCCCAAGTACCGCGGGGCGGCCCCGGTGGCGCACGCCATCCTGTCCGGTGAGCGGAAGACGGGGGTCAGTGTTTTCCGCCTGGTCGATCGAATGGATGCCGGACCAGTCCTGGTGCAGCGGGAGACGGCCATCGGTCCCTACGAGACTCAGGAGGAGTTGCACGGGCGGTTGGCGGCCATAGGTTGCGACGCGATGGACGCCGCGTTCAAGCTGTTCTCCGGCGATCGTCTGCCGGAGGGCAAGCCGCAGGACGAAGCCCAGGCGACCCGGGCCCCGAAGCTCTCGAAGGCCGACGGTTTGCTGCGGTTCCATGAGCCCGCCGAGTCGATCGCTCGCCGTTGCCGGGCATTGTGGCCCTGGCCCGGGGCTCGCTGCCAGTACGTCGGCTCGGAGGGGCGGCCGGTCGAGGTGACCCTGATCTCCGCGACGGCGACGCCGGTGCCCGTCGATGCTCCCCCGGGGACGGTCACGCCCATTCTGACCGTGGCTACCGGCTCCGGGACGCTCGAGATTCACAGTCTCCAGCCGGCCGGCAAACGCCCCATGGGCTGGCAGGATTTCGTCAACGGCCGCCACGTTCAAGCCGGTTGCCGGTTCGTCTCGCTGGGGGCCTAATGCAGATCATCGTCTTTGTCGCCTTCGCCATCGCCCTGAGCGTTCCACTGAATGGACCTCCGTGGCAGACGGTAGCCAGGCCGGAAGTGATCTGGGCGACAGTCGCAGCGCAGGTGCTTCTTCCAGCCCTGGTCGCCTGGCTCTACGTCCGGCTGGTCCTCCACCGCCTGGAGGTAAACCCTGCCTGGCTGCCCGACGCCCAGGAACGTCTGTCGCAGGGCGGAACGGCAATTCGCGGCGTTCTGGTCGCGGAGCTGTGTTTCCTGCTCTATGGTACCGGCTGGGGGCCGCTGGTTCGTAGCTGGCCGGTGGTCGGATCGCTCTACGGGCTCGACGAGCTTGTTCTGCTGGCCCCGTTCTTCCTGGGTGTTGTCCTGTCGTGGTTTGTCCTCTACCCGGCCGATCGGGCGGTGCGCGAAGTGGCCATGGATCGGCGCCTCCTGGCGTCGGTGCCCATGCGACCGGTGTGGAATCGACGAGCATTCCTTTCCTTCATGATCCGGCAGAACGTGCTGATCATCCTCATCCCGATGCTGCCGATCCTGATCGCGAACGATTTTGTCGCTGAACGTGCGGATTGGGTTCGGCGGTTCACCCGCGTGGCCTGGGGTGACCAGGCGCTGCTCGTGCTGATTGCCGGGGTTGTGTTTCTGTTCGCTCCCGTCGCTCTCCGCCATATCTGGCACACCCGGCCGTTGCCCGCTGGCGACCTGCGAGAACGGCTCGAGGCGATGTCGCTCCGGGCCGGATTTCGCTCTCGCGAGATCCTGATTTGGGAGAGCGACGGCATGGTGGTTAACGCGGCAGTGATGGGAATTGTCCGCCCGCTCCGGTACGTCCTGCTTTCCGACGGTCTGATCGAGATGATGGAGGACCGCAAGATCGAGGCGGTGTTCGGCCATGAGGTCGGTCACGTCAGGCATCACCACATGCTGTTCTACCTGCTTTTCACCATGGCGAGCATGCTGGCCGTCGGCGGGGTGATCCATCTTGCCGTGCAGATCTGGCCCCAGCTGCTCCATAACCGGTCAGGATTGCAGGACTACTTCCAGGTGGTCGCCATGGCGATGATCATCCTGATCTGGGTCCTGGGCTTCGGTATCGTCTCTCGACGTTTCGAGTGGCAGTCCGACTTGTTCGGCGCACGCAGCATCACGCCGCCGGCCGAGGAGTGCGATCAACCGTGCCTGTTCCACGGCACGGCCATACGCAGCGGTCCCGATCCTGATCCGCCGGCGTTGACTGCCCTGGCCGTCTGTGCCACCGGTGTTGAGGTGTTCGCCAAGACCCTCGAGAGCATCGCCAATCTCAACGGGATCCCGGTTGACGCCCGCAGTTGGCGACACTCGAGCATCAGCAACCGTGTCAGCCGCCTGCGCTCCTACGCGAACGACCCGACGCAGGTGAGACGGCTGAACCGGAATGTCCTGGCGATCAAGATCCTGCTCTTCTTCGGCACCCTGATCGGACTGGCGATCGGCGTCTACCTCTACTGGCTACAGGCTCGCTGATCCAGGCCAAAGAACCTCTCCGCGTTCGCCGTACTTGCCGCGGCCAGGTCGTCGAGTTCCATGCCCATGAGTTCGGCCGCGAATCGGACGGTGTGAAGCAGGTTCCTGGGCTCGTTGGGCTTCATGCCGCGCACCGGCTCGGGGGACAGGTAGGGCGAGTCGGTCTCGAACATGAGCTGATCGACGGGCGTCTCAACGCAGACCCGGCGCGAGACGTCGGCCTTCTTGAAGGTGATGACGCCGGTGAAGGACGTCCACCATCCGTGCGATCGGAGCTCGACGGCCTGTTCCGGCGTGCCGCTAAAGCAGTGGAACACGACCCGCCGGCCGGCATATCCCTGGTCCAGCAGGATGCGTACCACATCGCCGTGAGCCTCGCGGGAGTGAATGATGATGGGGAGTCCGGTGGTTCGGGCCAGCTCGAGCTGCCGCATGAAGACCGACCGCTGCACATCGCACGGGCTGAAGCCGTAGTGGTAGTCCAAGCCGATCTCGCCGGCCGCCACGATCTCGGGACGCTCCTTCCACAGGGCCGCAAGCCGGGCGAGCTCCTCCCAATCGGCCTTGGCGGCCTCGTGGGGGTGAATTCCGGCGGCCACCCAGAGATGGGTGTGCTTCTGGTGAAGCCCGATCGCCGTGCAGGCCTCCTGCGATCCGCCCGCCACCGTGATGAAACGGGTGACACCGGCTGCGATGGCACGAGCGACGACCTCCCCGGTTCGGGCGGCCAGGTCGGCGAAGGTCAGGTGGCAGTGGGTGTCAAAAAGCTCCATATAGATCTCACGTCTGGACCACAAACGCGCTCTTGAAGTGCTTGACCGACATCCGGCCGGCATCGTCGAGCGTGATGGCCACCACGTCGAACCGGCACGGGCGGCCGCTGGAGCGGGTCTGGCGAATGAAGAACCGGGCACTGCGGCTCAGTCTGCGCTGCTTCTCGAGCGTCACCGCGTCCTCCGGGGCCGCGAACTCGTCACTGGTGCGGGTCTTGACCTCGACGAACACGATGATGTGCCGGTCCAGGACGACCAGGTCGATCTCGCCCAGCGGGCAACGATAGTTGCGGGCGACCAGCCGGTAGCCCAGTTGGCGCAGAAAGCGGGCCGCGCGTCTCTCGCCGGCTTGGCCCAGTTCGGCTCGGTCGTCCATGGCGGGCCATGATGATCGATCGCGGGCCGTTGCTCAACAGGAAGAGCACACCGGCTTCGGTCAGGGTGTGCTCCGGGATGGTTCGCCGGACGGTGACGACGGCGCTGGCGGGTCAGCTCTGAGTGCCCACCGCCTCGGTCGTCCCTTCGCTCTTGCCCGCGGCGGTCCGCTTGCGGTCCTTCACGCGACGGGCCTTGCCGACGCGGTCGCGCAGGTAGTAGAGCTTCGCCCTGCGGACATGACCGGAGCGAACTAGCTCGACCTTGGCGATCTTGGGCGAATGAAGCGGGAAGATACGCTCGACACCCTCGTTATTCACGATGCGCCGCACGGTGAACGACTCGCCCATGCCTTTGCCGCGACGGGCGATGACATCACCCTCGTATGGCTGGATACGGTGCTTGTCGCCCTCGACGATGCGTACGTGAACCTTGACCCGGTCGCCGATGTCAAACGACGGCGGCTTCGGCTGGCGGGCCTTGTCCTCAACGGCCTTGATTAACGGATGCAGCATGATGTCGTTCCTCCGCGGACAGATGGCCGGCGAGGGCCTTGTTCTCAGTCCGTGTCCTGGGTCTGACCTTTCTCTTCCAGCAAGTCCGGGCGGCGCTCGCGGGTCCGGCGAGCCGATTCACTTCTCCGCCATTCCTCGATCCGGGCATGGTCACCGCTGATCAGAACCTCCGGCACTTCCATGCCCCTGAACGTCCGCGGCCGGGTGTACTGCGGATACTCCAGCAGGCCGTGAGAGAACGACTCGTCTTCGATCGACTCCTCGTCGCCCACCGCTCCGGGCAGCAACCGAACCACCGCGTCCACCAATACCATGGCGGCTGCTTCACCACCGCTCAGTACATAATCCCCTATCGAAATCTCCCTGGGAGCCAAGCCCAGGCGAATCCTCTCGTCGAATCCCTCGTAATGCCCGCAGATGATCAGGAGCCTGGGCCGACGAGCCAGTTCCCGGGCTACCCGCTGCGTCAGTCGTTCTCCTTGGGGCGTCAGCAGGATTCGCGTCGCCGGGACCGGATCCTCACTCTCCACTTTCGCCACCGCCTCAAAAACCGGCGAGCACATCATCACCATGCCGGGACCGCCACCGAACGGCCGATCATCAACCTTCTGGTGCCGGTTCCCCGCGAAACAGCGTATGTCCGTGCAGTGAATGCGGGCAATCCCACTCTGCCGAGCTCGCCCAATGATGCTGGCCTCGAAAAACGGCTCCAGCGCTTCCGGGAACAGGCTCAGCACGTCGATCCGCACGGCGTACGCCTTATGCCTTGGCGGGCTCCGCCGGGGTCGTCTTCTGCAACAGATTCCTCACCGTCTCGCTCGGCTGGGCGCCCACGCTCAGCCAGTATCGGATTCGATCCATCTTCAGGTTGCACCGCCACTCCTCCCGGCGGTGAGCGGGGTTGTAGAACCCCAGTTCCTCAATGACCCGGCCGTCACGCGACCTGCGGACATCGACGGCCGTCACCCGGAACGATAGTTTGTGAGCGCGACCCGTGCGTTTCAGCCGAATGCGTACCATGCACTGCTCCCTTGTGCCAGCGATCCTTCCGCACACCCCGCCGCCCGACCACTTCGTCAGGCCTGTCTCAATCTCCCAGGTCGGACCGACGCACCAATAGTACGCCCGGCCCCGGCCGGGCCGGGGTGCGAGAACCTCGTAGGATACCAGATTCTGTCTCGGGGGGCAAATCGCCACCGCCGACGTTCACCCCAGTGGGCCCACGCCCAATCGATGCGAGGATGAATATGACCGTAAAACTAACTACCTAATGAGGTTATGGTGAATCCGGCTCTCGGCCGCCAACTGCCCCGCACAACAGCCCGGCAAAGCTCATCACCAAGCAGGCCCGCCCGTTCGTGCAACCCACGAAACAGGATCCGGCTGCCGCCTAGGCCGGTCCTCATCATGGCATCCGTCGCCATCGATCTCCTTTCCGGCCTCGTGCAGGGGCCTTCCTCTCACCCGCGGGGGGCTCCTGGCGAGCGAGTCCCCCCTGTCATCATACCCTTGTTCTGCCGGGACTCAGCGGTTCTGCCGGAGACACCGTACAATGGCCGAACGCGATCCGGCCGCGCACCGGGATCTGGCTCAAACCGGTCACTCCGCCGAAGGGAAGCGAGGCAGACGCGTCATGGAGGCACTCAAGCCCATACCCCTTCTAGTATCCCTAATGATCTTGCTGCTGGCTGACCCGACGTTCACATCGGCTCAGCCGGTCGCGGCCTCCGTCGAGATCTCCCGGGCCGCCGTGCTCTCCAAGAGAAACGCGGATGCGGCCTGAATTCGCTCCCCGTCCCCATGCTGGTTATACTCTCGCCCTGTATCTCCAGACGAGGAAGGTGGCAACCGCATGCGTGTGCTTATCACCGGATCGAGCGGACAGATTGGCACCAATCTGGCCCTGGCCCTCATGGAACGTGGCGACAAGGTGGTCGGGATCGACCGGAGGCCCAATGCCTGGACCGACCGCATCGCCGCCTGTCAGTTGGATCTCCTGACTGCCAAGGTCGCTGACCTGCCAAAGGGGCCATTCGACGTTGTTGTTCATCTGGCGGCCCACGCCAAGGTCTTTGAACTCGTTCAGAGCCCTTCGCGAGCCCTCGAAAACGTGACCATGAACTTCGCCATCCTCGACTATGCCCGCCAGAACAGAATCCCGTTCATCTTCGGCAGTTCTCGCGAGGTGTACGGCGACATCCATCGTCACGTGACCGAGGAGGCGGCGGCCGATTTCGTCGTCGCCGAGAGCCCCTACTCGGCCAGCAAGATCGCCGGCGAGGCCTTCATCTACTCCTATGCCGAATGCTACAAGCTGCCCTATCTCGTCTTCCGGTTCAGCAACGTCTATGGACGCTACGACAACGATATCGAACGGATGGAACGGGTGCTGCCGCTCTTCATGCGGAAGATCTCCCGCGGAGAACTGATCGTCGTCTATGGCAAAGACAAGGTGCTGGACTTCACCTACGTGGACGACTGCATCGCCGGAATCACACGGGGCATTGACGTCCTGGTAGGCCGCAAGGTCACGAATCAGACCATCAACGTCGCATACGGACAGGGTAGTACGCTGGTGGACGCGGTGAATATCATCGCTCTGGCCCTGGGCAAGAAACCCGATGTGCGCTACGAGCCGGCCCGGTCGGGCGAAGTAACCCGCTATGTGGCCGACATCTCCAAGGCCCGCCAACTGCTCGGCTATGAGCCTCAGACCCCGCTGACCGCGGGAATCCCCAAAGCGATCGAATGGGCTCGTCAGCGGGGCGACTTGTAGGAATCCCCCGGGCAAGCAGGGACGCCCCGGACCATCATCTTGCGAATATCGTCGGTCGTGATCTCCATGGCCCGGAGGACGTTGTGCCCCGTGCAGCCTTTCTCGCCGAGCAAGGCCAGCAACAGGTGTAGCGAGCCGATCTGCCAGTTGCCCAGGCCGCGGGCTTCCTCCTGGGCTCGGGCCAGAATGTCCTTGAAGTGCGGGATGCCCGGGAGTCGGCCCATAACCCAAGTCTCATGGAGGCGCTCCTTGATGAGCCGATCCACCTCCTGTCGCGCCCGCTCCTCGGTCAGCCCGCGCGCCGCCAGCATCTTCGCCGCCTCGCCGCTACCTTCCCGCAGCAGGGCGAGGAGAACGTGCTCGGTTCCGACGTACTTCTGCTGGTATTCCTGAGCGATATCCTTGGCGATCTTGAGGACCTGATCCGCCCGCTTGGTCAATACGTACATGGCCTGCTTACCCTCTGCCTAGGGGAGTGACACCCCTTGGCTCCACATCACGCGGACCGTGGGCGTAGATTCCCCGGTCATCGCTCCTCATCGGATGATTTCGGTCTGCACTTGAGTTAGCAGGTCGTCGCCTCGAGGGCCGGGGACGACTGCTGGACGGCCTACTTGGCTTGGCTCGTGTTCTCCGTCTGGCCGTCCAGGCGGCCCGACCAGGCCGTGCCCCGCTGCAGGAGCTGCACGAACTGAGGCAGACGGCAGGCCTTGGCGTCATGTCCCAGGACGATGTTGAAGACCCGCCCCTGGCCGTAGTCCAAGGTCCAGGCGATGGGTTCGGTCTTCTTGCTCCATTCGGAGTAGGCTTCGACCAGCACGTTGATGGGGGTGTCGCCGATCAGCTTGGCATACAGCTCATCGTCGGCCTCGAAATCGGTCAGCCCCTGGGTGATGTAGTGATCCGCATTGGCGACTTTCACCTTGAACGTGCCCCGGGGACCATGACCGGAGCCGTCGACCCAGATCCGCCCGATCAGTTTCCGGTACTCCGCCCATTTGCCCCAAGCCCGGACCGAGAAGTGGAAGGACACCAAGCCCTTCCCGCTCTTGACGAATTTCAGCAGGTTCTCCTTGGCCTGGTCGGTGATTTCCGGGCGTTCCCAGTTGTAGTAGTTGAGCAGGATGACGTCATAACTGGCCAGTACCGAAGACTCCAGGACGGCGGGCTCCTCGCTGACCAGGACCTCGAACTGTCCGGTCTTCTCCAGGGCTTCGCGAAGAGCCGGAGTCGTCTCCCGCCAAGGGTGAGCGGGAACGTCACGTCCGGTAACCACTAGGATGCGGCTCAGTCTCTTGGCTTGTGGTTTGTCTGCGGCGACGGCAGTCGTGGCGAATGTGGCGGTCAGGCAGGCGATCCATAGCGTCCATTTCATATCCGGTCTCCCTGATAAGCGGGTGTGGTGGTTGCCCTGGCGTCCCGGTCGCGGGTCGCCGAAGGCAGGAGAAATTATATCTGTGGCCGGCCCGACCCCCAAGAGCTCAAGCTCGGGGTGCGATTTTTCCGTAAATAGACTGTACACATCCAGCCGGGGGGGTATAATACCCCTACGGTTGGTACGTCGATGTGAGTCGGGTACGAGACGTGGAAAGAACAAGTCCGGATCGTGTTCTCAGTCGCCTTCCTACCAGTATTGGGCCGAGACGGCGGCCCCTTTCATATCAGACCCGGAAAGCAAAAAGCGGGTCCAGAGAAGCCCTCGGACAGGAGATCTCACGATGGGCACGAAGTTGTATGTTGGTAACTTGCCTTACAGTGTCAGCAGCTCCGATCTGGAGCACCTTTTCGCTCCGCACGGCACCGTGCAGAGCGCGGAGGTGATCAGCGATCGCATGACTGGCAGGAGCAAGGGTTTTGGCTTCGTCGAGATGGGCTCTGATGAGGAAGCCCAGGCGGCGATCACAGCCCTCAATGGTCAGGACCACAATGGTCGGCCTCTGACCGTCAACGAAGCGAAGCCGCGAGAGAGTCGCGGTCCTGGTGGCGGCGGCCGCGGTGGCTACGGGGGTGGCCGCGGCGGCGGCGGAGGCGGCGGAGGCGGCGGAGGCGGCCGTGGCGGCTACGGCGGTGGTCGCGGCATGCGCTGATTCCTTCTCTCTCATCCATGAACACGAAAAGGCCACGCATCTCGATGCGTGGCCTTCTCTTTGGCTCTCGGTTCCCCGATTCCGGGCGACTCTTGCCCCTCGGTCGATCCACTCAGCGAGCGGGCACACCCCTCAAGATCCGGCGAATGGCATCCCGGCACTGCCGGCTATGGGCATTGTCGGCGAACAGCACCGTCGACGAGAAGACACAGAAACCCCGGCCCCACGCCTGGGCTTGCCGGACCTGATCGGCCACCGCCTTGGCCGTCTTGCGATCCGGCACCGAAAGGCTGATTCCAGGGGCGATCCACGCCCCACCCGTGGCTTGCAGCCACTCGCTTTGGCGACGCTGGAAAGCCGGCAGGTTGTCGGTGTAGTTCATCACGAACACCAGGTCCACCAGGCTCTGCATCAGCCAGGCAGGAGCATCTTGAAAGAAGTCCTGACGGGCACGCTCCATATCCGGAAGGCAGGCGGCGGTGAGGCGCACGCCCGGACGCGTGTGGTTCATCGCGATGCGAAGCTGCCAGACGAGCTGGGTGACCTGCTGGGTGCGCCAGCGATTCCATGACGCCCGGTCCTGTTCCGGACGTTTGCCGGTCGCTTGGGCGTACAGACCGAGCGTACGCCGGTCGCGAGGGTAATCGCTACCCCTCGGGGCCTCGTCCAACGGTATCCGGATGTAGTCGAGATGCAGGCCGTCCACCGGATAACGCCGCACGATGTCGGTGAACACCTTGACCAGGTACTCGCGCACCTCGGGCAGACACGGGTTCAGACTGAGGTAGAATCGTCCGCTCAACGGTTGGCGCCGTCCCTGCTCATCTTGCAGAAACCACTCCGGATGCGTGTTGTAGAGTTGACGGGCGTCGGCCGGAGGCGCATCACCGTGCCATGCGGGCATCACGTTCACCCAGGCGTGCAGAGCCATGCCCCGGCGGTGAGCCTCCGTGCAGGCCACCGCCAGGGGGTCGAACGGCGGAGGCTTGCCCCGGTATTCCTCGTCCCACGGTTCGTAGGGCGATTCATAGTACGCGGTCGCGTTGCCGCGAACCTGGAAGAGAACCGTATTGAAGCCCGCCTCCTGGCATTGCTGCATCACCGAGGTAATGTCAGCGGGTGACTGCCACGCCCGACGCACCAACCAAAGGGCCTGGGGCGGCCAGACCTTCAAGGGATCGGGCGGAGCTACCACGTCCTCTACCTGGTGCTGCCCTGGCGGTTGTGGCCGCGGCGCTTGCCGGACGGCCGCTCTTCTCGGTCGGGCGGTTCGCGTGTCCTCACAGCCGGTGGCCGCAAACATGCCTGCCAGCGCGACCCCAAGCAGCGACGCTCTTGCCCACGAGGGCCACCGACCGCTCAATCTCGCCATCATCTCCACCGCCATCTGCAAGTACGCCGGATGGAAATTTCAACGCATGCCATACCCGGAATCATGGACGGTAACGCCTCGTACCGCAAGGGGCGGGCGCGTCGAAGAGCCCCGCGGCCCCGGCTTGTTCTCGCCAGGTCAGGATCCGTGGCCGCGTGCCGGTTCGGGGGATGCAGCTTACTTGCCGCCGGGTTGATCGTATTCGCCTAGCTTGCGGATCCAGATGTTCCGGAACCGCACCGGATTGGCGTGATCCTGCAATTCGATGAAGACCTCGGGGGCATGTGGCTTGCCATAATACCCCAGCGATGGGTGGGGCATGCCGTTGATGCCGTCGGTGGCGCCGAAGTACTCATGCCGATGGTGCAGCACGGCACCGTTGTGGATGACCGTGACGTTGGCCTTCTTGACCAGCTTCGCATCGCCATCCCATCGCGGCGACTCGAAGACGATGTCGTAGGTCTGCCATTCCCCTGGAGGCTTGCTGGCGTTGACCAGGGGAGGTGCCTGGCCATACATCGCCCCACACTGGCCGTCGGGATAGGTCGGGTTCTTGAAGCAGTCCAGCACCTGGACCTCGTACATCCCGTTGATCAACACGCCGCTGTTGCCGCGGCTCTGACCGTCGCCGCTGGCCCGCTGGGGCGTGGCGAACTCCAGGTGCAGTTGAAAGTCGGACCACTTCTCCCGGGTGCGGATGTTGCCCTTGCCGCTGGCCATGCAGCCGTTCTCGACCGTCCACCGGGCGGGCTGGTGGTCGCCACCCTGCCACTTGGAAAAATCCTTGCCGTCGAAGAGGATGACCGCGTCCGACGGCGCGGGGGCGTTGTGGCTGAACGTGGTTCCAGGCGTCACCACCCGCGGCTGTGGTCGCTCGCCGTCGTGCACACACCAGGGCGTCCCGGGAATGATCGGTGTTCCCTTGTAGCCCAGCCCCTGGAAGGTGGCCGCCGCATAAACGGCCGCCACCGCACTCAGGCCACCCAAGCCCAAGCCGACGAGTCTGAGGAATGGTGAGGTTCTCATGGTCTGTCCGCTCCGGTCTGATCCAGTGTGAGGCCAAATGACCTCGAGGACAGGTCCCTTGCCGTTGCGCCCGACGCCGACCTGTTCGCCACATCCTACCGCGAACCTTCCCGGTCCGTCGAGAGCATCGCCAGAGGCCGGCAGGAGAAGGGACTCCAGCGAGAGATTTTGCCTCCGTTCATGTCAGCGGCACTCCACGATCCGGTCCCGCACCGCGAAAGGCATTCCTGGGCAGGACGCACCCGGGAAGGCCCCACAGCTCTGACTGGGTCTGGTCACCGGCTCGGCACGATCGTCCCCCATGCCGCCGTGCGGCAGCGATCACTGTTGACTCGTGCGGAACGGTTCCACCGGGACACGCTCGCCTCTCACCAGCGCCTTGTTCCACGCGTCGAAACGGGTGTAGTAGGGGCGGTGCGAGCCGTGCGTCTCACCGTGTTCGGCCAAGGGGAGCACGACGACCTCGGTCGGTCCCTGCAGAGCGTTGCACGTGGCAAAGATGCCGGGCGGCGGGCAGGTGGTGTCAATGAGCCCGATACCGGCCAGCACCGGGCACTTCACCCGCGAAGCGAAATGCACCACGTCATAGTAGCGGGCGGCATCGCGGACCTTGGCCTCGTTCTTGTCCTTCGTCTTCCAGTACCACATCGGCCAGCCCGGAAGGCGTTCCGCTTCCGGACCGTTCAGGTCGCAACCGGCCGGAACACACGCGAGCACGGCCGTGACCTTCGGATGCAGGGCGGCCGTCACGATCGACTGCAGACCGCCTTGGCTGCCGCCAGTGACGACCAGGGTTTTCCCGTCCCAATCGGGCCGTTCGGTCAGGTACTGGGCCGCCCGGAAGCAGGAGAGGTACATCCGCAGGAAATAGCTGGTTTCGCGATCGTCATTTCCGATCGCGGGATAGTCCTTGAGCGGCCCCGTGCCCTGGTCCTTGTAGAATGGCTCCGGCTCATCGATGGGCAGATCGTGAGCGTTGATATTGAGAACCAGCCAGCCTTCCGCCGCCCGGCCGGTGACCCACTCCTTCTGCAGCGGGTACACGCCTGCCCACTGGACGATGAGCATGGCCGGAAGCTTCTCTCCCTGCCTCGGCCGGGCGAGCTGGCCGTGGATATGCGAGCCGCGAATGTGGTCCATGGTGATCTTGTGATACTCGAGGTCCGCCTTGCCGCTGTCCCCGGTGGTGAGCTGCGGATTGGCGGGAACGCCGGCCAGGTCCTTGAGCTTGCTCTCCCAGAAGGCGTCGAAATCGTCCGGGCGCCTGGAGGCGGGTCGCAGCTTCTCCGGCGAAACCAAGGCGCCGCCCAGAGCCTTGACCCGCCGCTTGCCATCGACCGGGGGAAGCGTCACCTCGGCCAGCAGCCAGCCGGGTTCGTCGAGCCTGGCTTCGATTCGACCCTTGCCCTGGGAGAGGCTGACCCGGCCTCTGCTGACTTCGGTCACTCCGCCCTTCTTGACCACGAAGAATACCTCGGAGGCGGAGGAGTCCTTGACCTCCACGGTCCATCGTATGACCTCGCCC
>JAGNEZ010000060.1 GCA_018003015.1 Phycisphaerae bacterium
CAAGCCCGCAATGCGGCAGCCCGATGCTCGCACCGCAAGCGAACACTGCGTCGTTTACACAGGATTGGCATATACTTGGCCGAAATAACGCCTTGCCGATGGCCGAATCCTTAGCGTTGTAGTACTAATTGGGTATGGGACGGATGTACGGAAGGCTACGGTGGTGATCCGAAGAACGCCAACTTCATTCGTGACGTTCCCCGCCGCGGCACGATCTTCAAGTACACGAAGAGTGAATCGGTCTACGTGTGTCCCTCTGATCGAGTGGGTATGCCCGACGACAAGGACGATCTTGGGGGCGGCAGTTCCGGGCGCAACAGCTACTCCATGAACGCGTACATTGGTTACAAGTCGCCGGAGAAGCTCGTGCGGCCGGCCAACTCGAGCGGATGGAAGGTTGAAGGCAATGACAGAACCGGCAAGCCGGTGCGAACGCCCCAGAAGGAACGGCTTGACTGGTCGAACGGGGACAAGATGTTCGTGGTGGTCGAGGAGCACCCATACTACCACAAGGGCTTCAACTTCGAGGGTAACTTCAACGTCACCGACAAGATCGTTGCTCGTCACAGTGTGGTTCGGCGCAAAAGCGGGGCCGATTTAGGTCTTGGCCGGAGCAATGTTGCTTTTCTGGACGGCCACGCGGAATCGCCGTTGTACTCGCTGGAGACGAAAGCTTACGACATGTTCGCCCAGATCGGCTTCCCCTCGACGGACACTGCGTTCATGAACCAGTTTATGGCCAAGTTCACCAAGCCGCCGTGGTGATGAGCCGGTGCGGAGTTGTCGCTTCGAGGCAGGAGAGGGGCCGCCGGCATCGAAAGGGGAGGGGCCACCGGGGTGGCCAGGTTCTGGTTGGCGGGCCCATCATGGTGGAGCGGGGGGCTGCCTGTCGCCTGCTACCTCTTGCATTTCAACGAGTTGTAGACTAAGACATGGATCCTGAGACCTTCCGACCTGGACACGCGGGGGCTGTCTGCGCAGACTGGCGGCGGCCCTTCCGGGGGTGACCAAGGGCGCTCCCTGGAAGTCACGGTGAGCCGGGGATGGAAGGTGGCGCGGTCGTCACGATTCGTTTCTCAACCAAGAGGTGCGGTCATGTCCAAACCACTAAACATCGGTCTGATCGGTTGCGGCTTCATGGGGCGTGCGCACTCGAACGCCTATCTCAAGGTGAACCACTTCTTCAAGCGGGAGCATCGGCCGGTCCTGAAGGCGGCCTGTGCCCGTCCGCAGGAGTTGGAGAAGCTCAAGGCTTTTGCCGAGGCGTGGGGCTATGAGTCGATCGAGACCGATTACAGGAAGCTCATCGAGCGCAAGGACATTGACTTGATCGACATCTGTGCTCCGAACTTCATGCACAAGGAACTGACCATCGCTGCGGCGAGGGCCGGCAAGATGATCGTCTGCGAGAAGCCGCTGGCGATGACTGCCGCCGAGGCCGAGGAGATGACCACGGCGGTCGAGAAGGCTGGCGTGCCCAACATGGTGTCGTTCAACTATCGGCGGGTTCCGGCCATTTCGCTGGCCAAGCAGGTGATTGGCGAGGGGCGCATCGGTCGGCCCTTCCACTATCGGGCGACCTACCTGCAAGACTGGACGATTGCGACCGACGTGCCCCAGGGCGGAATGGCCCTTTGGCGACTGGACGTCAAGGTCGCCGGATCCGGTGTGACCGGCGATTTGCTGGCCCATTCAATCGATACGGCCGAGTGGCTCAACGGCCCGATCAAGCGTGTCGTGGCCGCGACCGAGACCTTCGTCAAGCAGCGCATGCACGTTGAGACTGGGAAGATGGAGCCTGTCGGGATAGACGATGCCTGCATGTTCCTGGCCATCTTCGCGAATGGTTCGATGGGGACGTTCGAGAGCAGCCGCTACGCGAGGGGGCGCAAGAATTTCAACACCTTTGAGCTGAACGGCGAGTTGGGAAGCCTGTACTTCGACCTCGAGGATCCGCATATTCTCCAGTATTTCAAGTATGGTGACCCGGCCACGGGCAAGAAGATCGAGAGCCACCTGACCGGTTGGCAGAGAATCCACGTGACCAACTCCGAGCATCCCTACATGGGCAAGTGGTGGGTTCCGGGCTGCACGATCGGCTACGAGCACACGTTCGTTCACGGATTCGCCGATTTTCTGGCTGGACTTGAGGGTGGCGAGAAGTTCCAGCCGGACTTCCGTTGCGCCTTGCGGACCCAGAAGGTCTGTGACGCGGTACTGCGCAGCGCCAAGGAGCAGCGCTGGCTGGAGGTTGAGTGAGCGGCCGTCGCGGCGGGGGTGGTAAGGGTGGGCGGTAGTCGGGTTGCGGATGCGTGGGGGGGGGCGGACGCCTTCCTGCTGCGAGGCGGAGATGGCCGGCAGGCCTGGGGAAACACATGTTCGGAATCGTGACCAAGAGAGTTGTCGGCATGCTCATGGCGGCGTCGGGTCTGCTGCCGGTGTCGGTCTGGGCAGGCGGGTCGGCGACGAAGCCGGGGCCGGCCCCTGTGGACTTCCGCCCGCGGGTCGCGGTGCAGACTTACGTCTGGGCACAGGACCGGGCGGCCAAGAAGCTCGATTTCTGGGGTGACCTGGGTGACGTGTTCATCGAGGTGGCCGCCTCCGGGGCGACCCACGTCGAGGGTTTCCTGGACTGGTTCGATACCGACGCCAAAGCACACCGGGCCCAGGAGTTGCTCAAGAAGCACGCCCTGACGCTGGTGGGGGCTTACGGGGGGGGTGTCTTTCACGAGGAGGCCGAAGCCCGCAAGACGATCGATGTCATTCTCAAACAGGCGGACCGCGCCAGGCAGCGTTGCGGGAAGATCTTCATTGACGTGAATCCTCAGCCCCTGTCCAACCGCGCGGCCAAGAGCGAGGCCCAACTGACCGTCCAGGTTGCGATGCTCAACCTCCTGGGTCACAAGCTGGCCGACAAGGGCATGTCGCTGGTGGTTCACCAGCATGATGCCGAGATCCTCAACGATGCGAGGGAACTCCGCTATCACATCGCCCATCTGGACGCGAAAGTCGTCGGTTTGTGCCTGGACACCCACTGGGTCTATCGGGGCGGGCAGGATCCGCTCACGTTGCTGAAGGAAGCCGGCCGGAAGGTCAGGGCCCTGCATCTCCGCAATTCGGTCAACGGGATCTGGACCGAGAGCCTGGGGCCGGGCGACGTGGACTATGCCGCTATTGGCAGCTACCTTCGCCAGAGTGGCTACCAGGGGTGGCTGATCATCGAGTTGGCCCACGAACAGGGCACGAAGGTTACTCGCCCGCTGAGCGAGAACGTGAAAACCAGTCGGCATTATCTGGAGCAAGTGTTCATCAAGGGCAGCTAGCCCCCGGGTCGGCGATGCGTGGGATTCGGGCCGCAGTCGCCGGCGGGTGGCCGGCCCCTTTGAGGCGCGCGGCGCAGTGAGCGCACCGTATCCGCCAGCTGGGCGCCGGCCGGGCCGAGTGCATATTGGGCGGAGCGTCCGGTTTCGAAGACTCCGTCAGCGGTTCAACTCCCGAAGGATCTGGAATGCCTCGGCCGCCTTCATCCCAACCACGCTGCCGCGAAAACGGGCCAGGGCCTCGATGGCTTCGATCGAGCGGGCGGGGATAGCCTCGGCGAGTTGGCTCTTGTATTGGCGCATCGCCGCCAGTTTGGCCGGCAGGGTGGCCTCGATTCTCACGTACCAGTTGGGGTTGAAGACCGGCTCGATGCCGGGGGCCGACCAGTGGGTTTCGGAGACGGTCTCGTAGCAGGCGATTCGCCCCACCTGGTGACGGCGGCCATCGGGGCGTAAGGCGACCATCGCGGCATCGAAGATCTGGCGGTGGTCTTCATGGCGGTCACCTGGGAAGGGGAGCAATACTGTGTCCGGCTTGACCTTGCCGATGAGCGAAGCGAAAGCGGCGTTGAGCTTATGCTCGGGCATGAGGTGGAGCGTCGTCACCGGCAGATTCATGAAGAGGAGCTGGCTCCCGAGCAGCCTGGCGGCCTTCTTGGCTTCAGTCCGGACCTGGCGGACCTGCGAGGCGGGGAAGAGCGGGGTTCCCTTGGTCACGATGGCGACGCTGACGTGGTTGCCTTCAGCGGTCATCCGGGCAATGGTGCCGCCACAACCGAGAATCTCGTCGTCCGGGTGCGGGGCAATGATCAGAGTGTTGCTCATGACGGGGATCTTACTCCAGTCGCTGACCGGTCGCCAAGCCCGGGTGTGTAGCGGGATCGGTTTGGATGTCGGTGAGGTGAAGCAGCCCATCGCCGGTCTGGACGATGGGGCCTTTGTTGTCGATCGCCACGATGGTGCCGGGCAGATGCTGGGTATTGGAGCCGGGGACCGGCCTGGCTCGCCAGACGATCAGGTGCGGATGCGTTGGCGGGTTTGGGGAAGCCCTCAGCGGCGCGCGGCCGGTGCGTGAGCGTCGATCCGCATGGCTGCATTGGGTCGTGAACGCTCCCGGATAGGGGTGGCTGACCGCTCGGATCAAGCGATAGATATCGCTCGCTGGTTGGCGCCAGTCGATCCGACCGTCCTCGGGGCGTCGTCGCCCGTACCACGTGGCCTTGCTGTGGTCCTGTGGATGGCGGGGGACCTGCCCGGAGGCGAACGCTGGGCAGAGGTCGGCCACCATCTGTTCGAGGACGACATTGGTCCGGATGATCAGGTCTATGGCGTAGTCGTCGGGGAAGACGGGCACCGGCCGCTGCTCGACGATGTCGCCGGCGTCGGGTTCGTCGGTGAGGAAGAAGAGGTTCGCGGCTGCCGGTCGCTGGTTCAGGATGGTCCAGGCGACGGGGGCTCGACCACGACCCTCGGGCAAGGGGGTTGGGTGGAAGCCGATTGCATCTTGCCGGGCAGCGTCGCGGATTGCGGCGGGGACGAGTTGTGACAGACCGATCACGAACAGCCAGTCGGGTCGATGCCGCTCGAGAAACGCTTTCACTCGCGGCTCAGTCACCTTGTCGAACGCGAGGTAGGGTGTTCCCCACTGAGCGGCCAGGGGGCGGAGGTCGCGGAAGTCGCTGATCTTGGCCGCATGCCGCTCATGCAGGCCGCAGACAGCCGTGACTTCGAGCCTCCCGCGGAGCATGCCTTGCAGTGTCGCCACGCTCGAGCTCACGCTGCCGATGAGTGCGGCGTTCACGGCTTCGTCTCCGCGAAGGGGCTCTGATCGAACGGTCGGGCAAAGGCCGCTTCGCCAAAGATGACGGTCATGGCGGTCTTGCACAGGATCATCAGGTCGAGCCCGAAGCTCATGTGGTCCACGTAGTAGATGTCGTAGCGGATTCGCTCGTCCCAGGAGATTGCCGTATTGCCGTTGACCTGGGCGAGGCCGGCGATTCCCGGTCGGACCTCCAACCTGCGGCGGCGAAGCGCGTCGTACTGCCTGATCTGCTCCATGATCGTGGGCCGTGGCCCGACCAGCGACATGTCTCCCCGCAGGACGCTGAAGAGCTGAGGCAACTCGTCGATCTTGGCACGACGGAGGATGCGGCCGACGGGCGTGATGCGGGAATGGCTCAACGGGACGACCTCGGTGGGATCATGCACGTGGTCGGCGTACATGGTGCGGAATTTGGCGACTCGGATAGGGTGGCCGCGCAGGCCGCCGCGTTCCTGAAGGAAGAACACGGGGCCCGGGGAGCTGAGGCGGACGGCCAGGGCGACCAGGAGCCAGACGGGGATGAGGACAACGATCAGAATGAGGCTGGCCGCAAAGTCGAGCAGGCGTTTGATAGCTGGGTACACGGTCGCGATTATGCCCGGTACGGCCGGATGTGTCCATGGCATCAGAAGCCCATGGCCGTGCCCGTCTGGTAGACCAGAACGGTGGCGAGATAGGCCAGCAAGCTCATGTAGCCGATCATGAAGGCGGGCCATCGCCAGGTTCCGGTTTCGGTGTGAACGACGGCGATCGTGCTGAGGCATTGGCAGGCCAGGGCGAAGAAGATGAGCAGGGCGATGGCCGTCAGGGGGGTGAAGAGTGGCCGGCCGTCCGGCCAGGTCGCGGCTCGGAGCTTGTCGCGGAGGGCGGGCGAGTGAGCATCGGTGTCGGCGCCGCCACATACGATGCTCATGGTGCTCACGAAGAGCTCGCGGGCGGCGAAGCTGCTCATCAGGCCCACGCCAATCTGCCAGTTGAATCCCATCGGCCGGAGGAACGGTTCGAACGCACGGCCAAGCTGGCCGGCGAAGCTGCCGCCAAGCCGATCGCGGCTTTCCTGTTGGCTCAATTCGCTCATCTGCTGCTCCAACTCGGCGTGCGGGACCAGGGCCGACTTGGCTTCGACGGCTGCCCGTTGCCTGGCGAATTGGGCCGCTCGGTCGCTGCTCCACGGATAGTGCGTGAGTGCCCAAATCACGATCGTGGCGGCCAGGATGATCGTGCCGGCCTTGGTGAGGAACAGCTTGCCGCGGTCCCAGGCCGCCAGCAGCACAGCCGTAGGGCGGGGCATCCGGTAGGGTGGCAGCTCGATGATGAAGCCGGAGTCGGGGCCGCGAAGCAGGGTGCGCTTGAACAGCTTGGCCACGGCGAAACCCGCAGCCACACCGAACGCGTAAAGGCACAGGAGGGCTGCCCCCTGAAACCACGCGCTGGTAGGCAGGCATGCTCCGATCAGCAGGGCGTAAACGGGCAACCGGGCGCTGCAGCTCATGAAAGGGGCGGCCAGGATGGTGGCCAGACGGTCGCGCGGATTCTCGATGGTCCGGGTGGCCATGATTCCGGGCACCGCGCAGGCGTGGCAGGAGAGCAACGGAATGAAGCTCTTGCCGTTCAGACCGACCTTGGTCATCACCCTGTTCATGAGAAAGGCCGCCCGGGCCATGTAGCCGGAGTCTTCCAGGAAGGCCATGAACAGAAACAGGATACAAACCTGTGGGAAGAAGGCGAGCACTGCTCCCACGCCGGCGATGATGCCGTCACTGAGCAAGTCGCGCAGGACACCGGAGGGCAGGTGGACGATGGTTTGGTCTCGCAGCCATCCGGAGCATGCGTCGATGAGGCTGATCAGGGGCGCGGCTGCCGCAAACAATCCACAGAACACCGCGGCCATGATGGCGGCAAAGAAGGCATAGCCATAGATCCGGTGGGTCAGAAGCCGATCCAGGCGATCGGTCGCCGACGCGGCGGTCTCGTGCCGAGCACCCGTCATGCAGGTATTGACGACTTCCCGAAGCCAGTCGTAACGGCGGCGGATGATCTCGGCCGAAGGATCATCGGTGCCTTCCGCGCCGGCAAGCCGCTGGGTGTCGAGCAAGGACTGCTGCACGGAAGGGGGTAGGTGGTTCTGAGTTGAGACCTCGGCGTGACAGAGCAGAAGCAGGGCAGTGCCCTCTGCGGTTGCCGGATCAGTGTGTCCCGCCGCCATCATTGAATCGGCGATGGTCTTGACGGCGGCCTCGATCCGCGGGCTCGCGGACCATCGTCGTGACGGGCGAGGTCGGTCGCTCACGCGGGCCCGCGTGACCGCGGCGTGGAGATGGTCTACTCCCTTGCCCGAGGAGCCGACCGTCCCGATGACTTCCACGCCGAGTTGCTCGCCCAGCCTGGTGAGGTCAAGGTGACACCCGGATCGCTCGACCTGATCGATCATGTTGCAGGCCAGAACGACGGGCAGTCCAAGCTCGATGACTTGACCCGCCAAGAAGAGGTTTCGCTCCAGGTTGGACGCGTCGGCGACCAGCAGGACGGCGTCGGGCCTGGGTGTATCCGCGGCATGGCCGAGGAGGACGTCCCGAACGATGGCTTCGTCGGGACTGGTCGAGGCAAGGCTATAGGTTCCTGGTAGATCTACGACCCTTATGGATGGATCGCCGACCAGGTGGCCTTCACGCTTCTCGACGGTGACGCCCGCGTAGTTGCCGACCTTGTGCCGGGATCCGGTCAGGGCGTTGAACAGGGTGGTCTTGCCACAATTGGGGTTGCCAACCATCGCGACCCGGAAGAGCCGGGTGGTGGTGGCGGAGTGCCGATCCTCCGCAAGGGCGGGAATGGTCATGGCGACTCGCGATCAGGCGTCGGAAGCGGTTCGACCAGAATCGCGCGGGCCATGGAGCGGCATAGCCCCAGCCGGCAATTGCCGACCTGGCAGATCATCGGGTCGCAATTGGTCAGCGGGCGAACGGTTCGGCCTTCGATCAACCCGAGTTCCCGAAGCCGTTGGGTGCGTCGGACGTCGGTCATGCGGATGGACTGAATGCGTACATCGCATCCGGCCGGTGCATGAGCGAGAGTGAAGCAAGTCGTTCTCATAGGGGCTCCAGGTTTCGGCCTGCTGTCCCAGCGGCTGCGACGTTCCTGTTGGGCTGCTGCCGAAAACTGAGACTCAGTCTCTATACTGCCATCGTCACTATAGCATTGGAGCATAACTTGCGTCAAGAGGGGACTTTGCCTGTTCCTGCCCCAAAGGTCAGGACAGCGGGGGCTGGGCGGGGGGAGACGGCTGCCGGCGGACAGGCGCCCCGGAAGCAGTCTGCGGCGGATTGGAAAGCCGCAACTTCATGAGTCGTCCGACCTTAAACTTCACGGTGCGCTTGGCCGAAACGGAGACACGCTCCAAGGTCTTTGGATTCTGGGCGGTGCGGGCGGCACGCATCTTGCTCTCAAAAACACCGAAGTCGCGAAACTCCAAGCGGTTGCCCTGACTGAGCTCATCAATGACTTCATCCAGGAAGCTCTGAATAATGCGTTTGACAACCACGCGTTTGTGGGAAGACTTCTCCGCGATGCGGTCGATCAGTTCTTTCTTGGTGATCGTCTGCATATCACGCCTCGATGCAAGCGACATTGATTTGTCGGTCACGCACGCAAGTTATCTTATAGCAATGGTTTTCGGCGATCAAGCCCCCTCCAACGTGAATTTTTCCGGGTTCTTTTCACAATCCCTCGGGCGATTCTTCTCCCGCGTCACATGATGGCAAGATCAGTTACGGCAATGATTTACGCCGAGAAGCGTCCAATGGGACGGCTCCAGTCCTTGTAAGTATCTATTATATAAGCATTTATGTGAGTTCGAGAGGCTAGAGGGCGCGGCTGACAAGGTGTGTGACGACACCTTGGATGGAAAAGTCCTGCGTTTCGTCGATGACCATGGGAGGCGTGTCGGGGTTGTCGCCCCGAAGGATCACGAATTGCGAGGAGGAGCGGCGTTCGACGGACACGCGCTTGAGCGTGGGGTTGCCGTCGACCAGGCACGCGCAGATTCGGCCCTGGATGTGCTCGGGTCTCACGCCGGGTCGGTACTCGACGAGGACCAGATCGCCAGGTTTGAGGGTTGGCTCCATCGAGTCGAAGTTGAGGCGGAGGCAGTATCGGTTGGGGCTCCACAGGTGGCGAAGTACGGGGAACATCTCGGTCTGTTCCTGACTCTGAGTCGGAGGTCCGGCCGGGATGGTGCCGAACAAGGGGAGATCGACGGTGTCAAGCGGCTGGGGTGTATCGTGGTCCGCGCTCTCCCCGATGAGCACTGCAGGTGGGACATCCAGGGCCAGGGCAATGGCTTTCAGGGAGGAGGGTGAGGGGTTGCGGCGGCCGCGCTCGATCTCGCTGAGAAAGCCCTGGTTGACCTTGGCTTGCCGGGCGAGGGCGGTCTGATTCAGGCCGATTCTCTCACGATAGAACCGAATCCGCTGACCGATGTGGCCGCGAAACGCCGCCGGCTCATGGTACTTGGCCGTCATGTGAGGCATTATGAGAACCTGAGCGGTTTCAGTAAAGAACGTATTCCCGAGTGGTGATGGGGAACGCCGCAGCGAGCCAACTGAAGGAGAGGGGGGCGAGGTTCAACTGCTTGCCTGGTTGTGCCTGGTGAGCCGTGCGGGGCGTGGTCGGCGAGCTCGCAGCGTGAGCGGGCCGAAGACCGTCGAATGGTGTTATGGCCTCCTATCGCTTGGCCATCGCCATGATGCGCGACTTGACAGATCCAATGAGAGTGACTCGCAGTCCAAAATTCTCGCCTACCTTGACGGCCTGGCCGCGCCCGATGCACTTGTTGTTGATCATCAGGTCGAGCTCGGTGTCGGCGGGTTTCTCGAATTCGATGATGGCTCCCGTGGTCAGACTGACGATCTCCGAAAGAGGCATGCTTCGTTCGGCGAGTTGGACGATCACGGGCACGTGGAGCTTGAGTACCCTGGAGACGTTGGCTCTGTGGGGCGTGCCTGCGGATGCTCCGTTTTCAGGGATGTCTGCTCGGCGTGGCCCTGGCGGAGCGGCTGCTGATGGAGCGGGGGCCATTCCGGCCAAGGGATCGGAGCCGTCGGCAGGCTGGTCGCCCAGGATGTCCGCGACCGCTTGATCGGCAAGCGAGTTCACCTCGGCGAGCAGGGCGTCGATATCCTCTTGCGTCTCGGGCATGCTGCATCCGGCCGTCGGCTCCTCCCGCCCCCCAACGCCAGTGGCCATACCCCCAGCGCCGGGCGGTGCGCGAGCGCAACGCTTTCTTCTATGTTATCGGCCGATCCGGTCGCTCGCTTTACTTCAGGTGAGGGCTCCGACGATCAGGCAGGCGTTGTGCCCACCGAAACCGAAGGAGTTGCTCATGACTCGCTTCAGTTTCTTGTTTCGGGCGACCTTAGGCACGTAGTCGAGATCGCATCCCTCGTCGGGATGGTCGAGGTTGAGGGTGGGGGGGAGGATGCCGCTGCGGATGGCCTGGACGCAGGCGATGAGCTCAACGCCGCCGCTGGCCCCGAGAAGGTGGCCGGTTGCGGATTTCGTGCTGCTGACCGGTACGTGCATGGATGCATTACCGAGGACCTGTTTGATGGCTTTGGTTTCAGCGAGATCGCCCAGCGGCGTGCTGGTGCCGTGGGCATTGATGTAGTCAAGTTGCTCGGCGGCGATGCCGGCGTCGGCCAGGCATCGGCGCATGGCGAGCGCTGGGCCGTTGCCGGTTTCGTCAGGCTGGGTGATGTGTCCACCATCGGTGCTCGCGCCGAAACCCAGGATCTCGGCGTAGATTCGGGCCGATCGCTTGCGGGCGTGTTCGTATTCCTCGAAGACGAGGATGCCCGATCCCTCGCTGATGATGAAGCCGTCGCGGTCCTTGTCCCAGGGGCGACTGGCCTGTTCGGGGGCGTCGTTTCGGGTGCTGAGGGCGTGCATGGCGTTGAAGGCTGCGACGCCGAGTTCGGTGACCGCCGCCTCGCTCCCCCCGCAGATGACCACATCGACGTCGCCGCGCTGGATGCACAGGAAGGCATCGCCCATGGCGTGAGAGGCGGAAGCGCAGGCCGTGACCGCGGAAGTGGTGGGTCCGTGGATGCCAAAATGGATGGCCACGTTACCCGTTCCCGCATTGACCATCAGCTTGGGGATCGTGAATGCCGAGATCCGTTCGGGTCCTTTGTTGAGCAGGCGAAGGTACTGCTCCTGGAGCTCCTGGATACCGCCAATGCCGGAGCCGATCATGACGCCGATGCGCTGGCGGTCCTCCTTTTCCATTTCCAGATGGCTGTCCTTGACTGCATCAATCGAGGCGGCGAGGGCGTACTGGGCAAAGGGGTCGAGGCGTTTGATGAGTTTGCCTTCGATCCAGCGGGTGGGGTTGAACTCGCGGCATTCTCCGGCGATGCGAGATTCGTAGCGTGAGGCGTCGAAGCGCGTGAGAGGTCCGATGCCTGAGCGGCCGGAGACGAGGCCGTCCCAGAATTCGGCGACCGTGCAGCCGAGAGGCGTGATTGCTCCCATACCCGTGATGACAACGCGTCGCTTGGCCATGCAATCCCTTCTCCCCGATGGCCCGGTTTCGTGCGCGAGCCGAAGCGTCGGGAGACGCCCATCCGTTCTTTCCGGCGTTGCTCCGGGGCGAGTTGCGCCGCGGGGTCGGTTTTACGTTCCATTACACTGCCGCCGGGCCGACTGATCGACCCGGCGGCAGCGCCAGTCTGGATTCCGTCTCTCGACGGTCGTGACCTGACCCGCACGAGACGGCCCGGCGGGCCGGCCGATCACTTGTTGTTCAGATGGGCGGCGATATAATCAATCGCCTGTCCCACGGTCTTGATCTTCTCCGCTTCCTCGTCGGGAATACTCATGTCGAAGTTGTCCTCCAACTCCATGACGAGCTCGACGATGTCCAGCGAGTCGGCGTTGAGATCGTTGATGAACGAGGTTTCCCGGGTGATCTCGGCCTTGTTGATCACCATCTGCTGGCTGACGATCGAGAAGACCTTATCTTCAATTTCCTCAGCGGTCACTACATATCCTCCTCTGTTGATCGCTTGGTTTCTTGGCCAATCCGACTATTGTATTCGGGCGTCCCCGAGGTGCACAGAGACCGCCGGGGCGCACAAGAGTCACTACATACTGAGCCCGCCGTCAACCGCCAGCACCTGGCCGGTGATGTACTTGGCCGCAGGCGAGGCGAGGAATGCCACCGCCGCGGCGATGTCCTCGGGTTCGCCGAACTGCTGGCAGGGGATGAGCACTTTAACGCCATCCTTGATCTTGCTGGGCAGTACGTCGGTCATGTCCGTGGTGATGAAGCCCGGTGCGACCGCGTTGCAGGTGATGTTCCGCCGGGCGAGTTCCTTGGCGACGGTCTTGCTGAAGCCGATCACGCCGGCTTTGCTGGCCGCGTAGTTGCATTGGCCGACATTTCCCATGATTCCGGACACGCTGCTGATGTTGATGATTCGCCCGTACCGGCAGCGGACCATATGCTTGGCCACGGCCCGTGTCATCCAGAACACCGATCGAAGGTTGGTGTTGATGACTTCGTCGAACTGGGTGTCGTCCATGTTCATCATCAGACCGTCACGAGTGATGCCGGCGTTGTTGACCAGGATGTCGACTCGGCCGAACTCCTCGGCGATCCGGTCGATCGCTCGGTCGATGGCTTGACGATTGGTGACATCGAGGGTGCGGGGAAGGACCCTGCCTGGGAGCTCCTTCTTGACTGCCTCGTCGGCCAGGTCCGCGAGCTTGCCTTCATCGCGGGCGACAGCCAGGACGGTCGCCGACTTGGCGGCGAGCGCCAGGCAGATGGCTCGCCCGATTCCCCGGCTGCCGCCGGTGACGATCGCAACCTGGTCGGCCATGGACATGGGTTGGTTCCTCAACTTGCGTAGAACTCCTCGAGGCCCTCAACGGTGCTGACGTTCACCACCGGAGTACGGCGAGCAATTTTCTTCAGGAGGCCGGCCAATACGCGGCCGGGGCCCACTTCAATGAACCGCTCCACTCCTTCGTTCAAGAGCCGCTCGATCGAGGCCTGCCACCGGACCGGGTGGGTCAGCTGGTCGGCCAACCATTGGCGAATAGTAACGGCATCACGGTGGTTTTCGCAATTGACGTTCGCGACTACTGGAAAAGCCGGCGTTTGGAACGGCGTGCGAGCCAGGACCTCAGCCAGGCCGTCGGCGGCCGGTTGCATGATCGGCGAGTGAAACGCGCCCGCCACCTTGAGGGGGATTGCTCGCCCGCCCGCCTGCTCGATCAGAGGGACGGCTGCCTCGCAAGCCGCCCTGGTGCCGGAGAGGACAATCTGGCCCGGGCAGTTGAAATTCGCCGGCACGAGGAGCCCTGCAGTGGCCGCTGACCGGCACACGGCCTCCACCTGGGTCGAGTCAAGGCCCAGAGCACTGACCATGCCGCTCGGCGTGGCAATGGCTGCGGCCTGCATGAGTTCTCCACGGCGTTGAACGAGCCGGAGTGCGTCATCGAAGGACACCGCCCCAGCCGCATACAGAGCCGTATACTCGCCAAGGCTCAGGCCGGCCATGGCAAGGGGGGGAGTCGCCCACTGACGGTTATTAGTCATCGCCTGCCAGATCGCGACGCTGGTAGTGAAGATGGCGGGTTGTTGGATATCCGTCTGTTCGAGTCGATCGGCCGGACCCTCGAAACAGAGGGCGCGCAGGTCGTAGCCCACGATTCGGGCCGCCCGCTCGAAGATCTCGGCCGCGGGTCTGGACCGTTCGGCGATGTCTTTGCCCATCCCGACGGACTGGGCGCCCTGGCCTGTGAATAGTACCGCTGTCCTGGCCATCCTTGCCGTTGCCTCGTTTAGGTCTAGAGCCTGATGAGTACTGTACCCCAGGTCAAGCCGCCGCCGAAGCCGGCCATCAACAGCCATTCGCCCTTGTGGATGCGGCCGTCCTGGACGGCTTCGGCAAGAGCGATGGGGATGGAGGCGGCCGACGTGTTACCATACCGGTCGATGTTCACGGCCACCTTGTCGGCGGGCAGGCCGAGCTTCTCAATAGCGGATTCGATGATCCGAGCGTTGGACTGATGGGGGATGACCAGAGCGAGGTCGTTCATCTTGATTCCCGCTCGCTGGACTGCATCCCGGATCACCTCCTGCATTTTGGTGACCGCGAACTTATAGACCTCCCGCCCGTTCATTTTCAGATAGTGGAGCCGATCCTCGACCGTCCTGAGCGAGGATGGCAGCCATGAACCTCCGGCGGGCACGGTAATCAGTTCTGCGCCGCCGCCGTCGGCTCCCAGATGGAGATCATACACCCCGGTGACCTTGTCGTCAGCAGGGGCGAGTACGGCTGCCCCCGCGCCGTCGCCGAGCAGGATGCAGGTGCCGCGATCCTGGTAGTCGGTGACGCGGGACATCGTCTCGGCTCCGATGATGAGTGCCCGTTTGTAGGGGGACACGGTCATCATGCCGACGGCCGTGCTAAAAGCGTAGATGAAGCCGCTGCAGGCCGCGGAGAGATCGAAGGCCGGGATGTGCCGGCAACCGAGCTGGTGCTGGAGGAAGCAAGCGGTCGCCGGGATTGGGTAGGCCGGCGTACAGGTTGCCAGGATGATGAGATCCAGGTCCTTGGGTTGGCATCCAGCCGCGGCGAGGGCCGCTCGGGAGGCCTGAAGGGCCATGGTCAAGGTGTTCTCGTCTTCCGCGCAGATTCGCCGCTCGCGGATTCCGGTACGCGTGGTGATCCACTCGTCCGACGTATCGAGGATCTTCTCGAAGTCGGCGTTGGTCATGATCCGGCCGGGTAAGGCGTGGCCCACGCCCAAGATGGTGAACGGCAGTCGCTTAGCCATAGGTTGGTTGAGAGCTCACTTGGTTGTCTGGTTGGCGGCCGACTCCTTGGCCAGTTCCTCGGCGATGACGGTGTTCAGATCGTTGTCGAGGTACTCCGTGGCGACTCGGACCGCATTTCGAATCGCGACGTGGTCGCTCCGTCCGTGGCAGATGATGCACGTCCCATCAACGCCGAGCAGGGGGGCGCCTCCGTATTCGGCATAGTCGTGGTTAGCCCACACGCGTTTCACCACGGGCTCGAAACTCTTGGCCAATTCAGGACTGGCCAAGGCGATTTCCTTGGCAATCGTCTTGAAGAGGCCTTCGGCCAGACCTTCGATCAGCTTGAGAGTCACGTTTCCGACGAAGCCATCGCAGATGGCGACGTCGCAACCACCGCGGAACAGGTCACGGCCTTCGACGTTGCCGACGAAGTTGATGATCTTGCTCGTCCGCAGGCATTCGTGGGCCTGTTGGACGAGGGAGGTGCCTTTGACCTCCTCTTCGCCGACCGAGAGCAGGCCGACCCGGGGACGTTCGACCTTCAGCACGCACCGGGCATAGGCGCTGGCGGTGATGGCATATTCGAGCAGGTGATGCGGCTTGGGTGTCAGATTGGCCCCGGCATCGCACAGTACGATGGGGCCGGTAAACGAGGGGATGACGACGGCGACGCCTGGGCGGGAAACGCCGGGCAGGAGCTTCATTCGAAGCTGGGTGGCGGCCGCGAACGCCCCGGTGTTCCCCGCGCTGATCACCGCCTGGAGCTTGCCTTCGGCGGCCATCTTGACCATGCGGCAGATGGAGGAGTCCCTCTTCCCACGGACGGCCTCCACGGGGTGTTCGTTCATCTCGATGACTTGGGTGGTGTGGACGATCTCGACCTTGGATCTGGCGTGTGGGATCTCGGACCGCTCCAGCTCGGCTCGGATCGCATGCTCGTCTCCTATGAGTACAAGCTGGTGGCCGTTGAGCGTGGGAACCGCCTCAAGCGCTCCGCGCACGATTTCTTTCGGGGCGTAGTCCCCGCCCATCGCGTCAACGCCGATGTGCATCGACCTAACTCTCCTCGGTCTTCAGCGGCAGGGCCACCGTGCTACTCACGTAGCCGCAGTTCTCGCACGCCCCGTGAGGAAGCTTGGCCACGCCGCACTTGGGGCATGCGACCAGGTTAGGCCGGGCCAAGGCGTGGTGCGATCGACGGATCCTCTTACGGGCTTTTGATGTTCGGGCAACAGGTAACATAGGGCATCCTATTCGTGACTCAACACGTCCATCCGCTTCGTGACCAGCGGTCAGGGAACCGACGGCACGGACCACCTCGCCCTGCGATCCAGAGATCGCTCCTCCCCAGGGCCAGCTCGCACATCAGCGAGAGAGGCTTGCATTCTCAGCCACTCCGGGCGGCCGCCGATGCAAGCCTCTCCGTGTAAACCTCGTACATTAACGGCCTTAAGACAGGCTGTCAAGTCGCCCGCCGGCGGTGGAGCCGGCTCCCGGGGCGAGAACAGCCGCCGGGGCCTGATCCGGGATCGGCGGCTCTTCCTTTCCCGGTTACGCCGGATGTATCCTACTGCGGTTACAGAGGATACGCGTTCACTCCTGAGCCTTGCGGTCCTCGGCGAATCGCTGGTAGGCCTCGCAGCGGGTGGGGTTGCCGCAACACGCATTCTTGATGAACTCGAAGTACACGTCACGGCTCATCCCGTATTCGGCACGCAACGGGCACTTGAGAGCGATTCGAGGTTTGGTCCTTGCTCCACCGCCCAGGATCTGCGAGTGGATGAAGACCTGATTCTTGCCCGCGAAGCACTTCATGTGCTTGTTGAGCTGATTCTCGAGAACCGACAGGTTGCTGTTTAGTTCCTCGTCGGTGATGGGGCGGGGACCGGCCAGTTCGGAAGCCCGGCAGGCCATGGCATCGTTGACCGCGTTGTTCAGTTCCTCGGTTGCCACCGGGGCTTCGTGCAAGCTCTTGGCGCCCAGCTTCATCAGCATGGGCTGGTCGACGCCGGCACCGGCGGACAGGACCACCACCACCGGGGTTTTGAGCTGGTTCTCGCGGAGGTACTTGAGCAGACGAAGTCCATCCCGCTTGGCCTGATCGTGCCCGACGATGATGACGTCCGGTTTGACCTTGGGCATGGCCTTGACCCCGTTGAACAGGTTGTCGATGGCCATGAACTCGTGCCCGCTGACCATACCGGCAAGGTGCCGAAGGGATGCGGTATCATGGTGGATAACCAACAGCCGGGCCACAATCTCCCTCCGATCGAGCCCTCGCGGTGAGAATCCGGTTCACATGCCGGATGGCGTCCAGACACCGGGTGGGATCGATCCAGGTAAGCCAACTACTCTCACCAAATAGTACAAACCCATGACCGTCCCGGCAACAGGGAGGGGCTAGCGGGACTCGCCCGAAAAGCAGCTCGGGACGCATTTCCTGCCGGTGGCTGCGTCCGGACCGCAGAGTAGCCGGTTCCAGCCGCCGAGCGGCCTGGACCGTTTTCCGGGGATCGTCCGATAGCATCTTGGGAGAGCGTTGGCACACGAGGCGTGGTGCCTGAACCCCGCGCGACCCCTGGAGATCTGACCATGTCCCGAACTCGGTTTGGACGGCCGGCACGGCGAGGCGGTATGTGCCTCCTCTGGGCAGCGATGCTGGTGGGCACCATGGGCTTGAGTTGCGACCAGCAGGCTCAAGCGGTCTTTCGTCAGACGGCCGTGCCTGAGATTGCCGCCGGCCTGACCAGCGCCTATGGTGGCACCTTCTTTGACGCGATGGTGAACGGGCTTTCCGCAGCCATCCTGAGCGCTGGTGACGCGTCGACCGACTCCGATTTGTAGGGCCGTAGCCCAGGTGGGTCGGCTCGGGCCGAACGGCAACCACGCCATGCATCCGCAGAATCCGATCGCTCCAAGAGAAAGCGCACCTATCGCGCCGTGCAAGGCCATTCCTGCGCATCGGGTACCCCGGGCGGAAGCAGAGGGGCGATTGGCCCGGGCTCATGCGGTGCGGCCGGAGACCCGTCCTACTGGGTCAGTCGCTCGATATACCTGCCTCGGGTGATCTTCATCTCGAGCATTCGGTGCCGCCGGCCGGTAGTGGAGAAGAACTTGACCTGTTCCCCGACGTGAACGAAGCCGTTGGCGAGGTAGCAGCGCACGGCCGGATCGTTGCGCGGGAAGACCACCAGGCTGACGCTGCTGGCCTCACGTTCGACGAATGCCTCATCGAGCATGAGCCTGACGATCAGATGTCCCAGGCCGACGCCGCGGAGCCCCGGGCGAATCAGGCAATGACCAAGCCACAGGTGGTCTCTGCTTGCGGGCATGGGGTTCAGTTCAAGGTATCCGCAAGGCTCGGCGGTACCCTGACGGTAGAACAGCAGGGGGCAACCGTCGGCTCCCGGCCAGGCGATGACTTTCTCGGCGGTGAGCGGCGGCGGTGTCTTGGGGGCGAGCCAGAAGAGTTCATGATCATCACGGACCCAGGAGGCGACCAGCGGGGCGAACTGACGGTCAAAGCCGGCCAGCAGGTAGCGCCCGCTCTGGGTGCGTACGCTCGATTGGGTGGATACGGCGATGCTCATGTTCTGTCGCTCATGTCCCGACCTGGCCTGCTATGATAGCATCCGGTTCGCAGCCGACCAAGGCGAGAGCCGGGTGAGCATTGCATCGGCCGCGAGGATCTTCGGGCATGAGTGAATTGATGCAGGGTACGAGGTTCAGGGGTTACGAGACGCGCCGCGAGGTTTGGGTGATCGCCGGGCAGACGTTCGACCTGACCTGGCCGGCCGACATGGATGTCCTGCTGGACGCGCCGCGAACCCATCAGCGGTTCGATGCCGATGGGTACATGCCCTACTGGGCGCAGCCGTGGCCGGGCGCGGTTCTCCTGACGGAGGCCGTCCTGGCTGGCGAGCGGGGCGCGAGGCGGCCGGCGGTGGAGATCGGTTGTGGCGTGGGCTTGGTCAGCCTGGCAGCGGCCAGGGCGGACTGGTCGGTGACGGCCAGCGACTACGACCAAGACGCTGTGGCGTTCGCCGCCCTGAACGCGGAGCGGAACGGCCTGCAGCTGGCCGGTACGCGGATCATCGACTTTCGGCAGTCTTTGGATGCTCCGCTCTACGATCTGGTTCTGGCCGCCGATCTGCTGTACGAACGGCGAAACGGCCAGCCGATTGCGCGCTGGGTCGCGTCTGCCCTGCGGCCCGGCGGCACCGCGCTGCTCAGCGATCCGAATCGATCGGCGGCGGAAGGCTTTTCGGACCTCGCGCGGGCTGCGGGGCTGGTGACGAGCCTGGTGGACGTTGAGACCATCGGCCCGGCCGGACTGGTCATCCGCGGTCGAATCTGGCGCCTCGGCTTATCCCCGAGGCAGTGATGGCCAGAGGAAGAAACGACCGCCCAGTCAGGTGCAGTTTCTTGACGAACAACGGTGGACGGCACTCACTGCTTGCGACTCGCCGCGGGCGGGTGAGTGGATCGCTGTGGCGGGAATGGCGGCCGAAGCGGTGACGCAGATCAAGACCGCGCACGCAGCTTATGACCAGCACGCTTGTTCCGCCGTACTCGAGCCGGGCAGAGGTGAGTCAGCTGACGCAGAGCCGGCATCCCGGCGAACCACTGGGCGGCGCTCGCCCGGCCGAAAACAGGTCTCCCTTCATCGAGCTCCGCGAGCGCTCCCCGAGCGTTGGCCATCATTTGACAGCCAATCCGAACTCTCCTACTCTGTCATTCCGCCTCAGAGACGCTGCGGTTGTGTGCGTTCGTGACGACGACGCCGTACGCTCCGGGTCGCGTTCTCGGAGTCTTCCAGCCTAGGAGGAATCCGATGTGGGAGACCATTAGTCAGACCCCGGGGGCTACCTTTTTCTTTTGGGTGGCCCTGGCGAGCACGGTTCTATTCACGCTGAAGCTGAGCCTCTCGCTGCTCGGTGGCGGGCATGGCGACATGGATGCCGGCCTCGACGCCGGCGGCGAGGCGACTCACATGGATGGCTCGAGTGGCGACGCTCACGGTGACACTCCGGGACATCACGGAAGCGGGGCGGCCTTCGCCCTCCTGTCGGTTCAGTCTGTTCTGGCATTCCTGATGGGCATGGGCTGGTCGGGCCTGGCGGCACGGGTGGAATGGCAGTGGCCGACGCTTCCGACGCTGCTGGTGTCCGGCCTCTTCGGTTTCTCGATGATGGTGATGACATCCTACCTGACATTCCAGCTCCGGCGACTCAACCGGGAGATTCCCGTTGACTTCGAGTCCTGCGTGGGGTCGGTGGGGAGGGTGTACCTGACCGTTCCAGCCCAAGGAAGGGGACAAGGGCAAGTGGAGGTGAAGGTGAGCGGCCGGCTGAGGATTCTCCCGGCATCCAGCACGGGGGACGAAATCCCGGCCTTCGCCTCGGTGACCGTCATGCGGGTGGAGTCCGACGGCACGCTGTTGGTGGCGCCGTGTTCGTGAGGGCAACCGGGTTGGAGGATGTGTTCATGATGCCGGACATGTTGGCTCAACTGGCGGGTGTGGAGTGGCTCAGCACGGCGGCATTCGTCATGGTGCCGTGCCTGATCCTGTTCTTCTTCTTCGTATTCCTGGTGAAGCAGTACCGTCGCTGCCCTTCGAACCGCATCCTGGTGGTCTACGGCCGGGTCGCCGGGGCGCGGGCGGCCAAGTGCATCCACGGCGGCGGCATCTTCGTGGTGCCGCTTTTCCAGGACTATGCCTACTTGTCGCTGGAGCCGCTGACGATTGACATCGAGCTGGGGGGCGCCCTGTCCAAGCGGAACATCCGGGTCAATGTTCCCTCGACGTTCACCATCGGCATTGCGACCCAGCCGGATATCATGAACAACGCCGCGGAGCGCCTGCTGGGCCTGCCGGAACAGGACATCAACACCAAGGCTCGCGACATTATCCTCGGCCAGTTGCGGCTGGTCATCGCCACGCTGTCCATCGAGGAGATCAACCAGGACCGCGAGAAGTTCCTGGACTTGGTGAACAAGAACGTGAACTTCGAGCTCAACAAGGTCGGGCTCGAGGTGATCAACGTGAACATACGCGACATCACCGACGAGTCGGGCTACATCGAGGCGATCGGCAAGAAAGCGGCGGCCGAAGCCATCCAGCAGGCCAAAGTCGAGGTTGCCCAGCAGGAGCGAATGGGTGCGATCGGCGAGGCGACGGCCAGCCGGGAGCGCGAAGTCAGCGTGGCCGAGCAATCTGCCGCGTCGCAGTCCGGACAGAAGCAGGCCGAGCGCGACCGCCGCATTGCGGTGGCCAAGTTCGAGGCCGAGGGGGTGGCCGGCGAGGCCGCCGCCTTGCGAGAAAAGGAAATTGCCCAGGCCGAACAGCGGGCCAAGGCCACCCAGGGCCAGAAGCAGGCTGAGGCCGAGCAGCGTGTTCGCGTGGCCGCCCTCGAGGCCGAGGCCGTGAAGGGCGAGAACGAGAGCAAGGCCCAGATCGCCGCTTACGAGGCCACGCTGCAGGAACGGCAGGCTGAAGCGCGACGGCGGGGCGGGACGGCGTCGGCCAAGGCCACCGCAGACGTCCTGCTGGCCGAGAAGGAGCAGGAGGTCGCCCGCCTGGAGAAGGCCGAGGTCGCTCAAAAGGAAATCGACAAGCGCAAGGTCGAGATCGAGGCCGAGGCCGAAGCGGAACGGCAGCGGCGGGTCGCCAAGGGCGCGGCGGATGCCATCCTGGCTCGGTATACGGCCGAGGCTCAGGGCGTGCAGCGCGTGCTCGAAGCCAAGGCCCAGGGTTACCAGCAACTCCTCAAGATCTGCGGCCAGAAGCCGGAACTCGCCCCGACCCTGCTCCTGGTCGAGAAGCTGCCCGAACTGGTGGCCGAGCAGGTCAAGGCCATTCAAAACCTTCGCATCGACAAGATCACGGTCTGGGACAGCGGCTCGGAGAGCGCGGCCGGAGGCAGTTCAACGGCCGGATTCCTCAAGAGCCTCATTGGTTCCTTGCCACCGATTCATGATCTGGCCCGTCAGGCGGGGGTCAAGCTGCCCGACGTGCTCGGCCAGGTCGCCGACGGTCACGGCCAAGGCGCGTCGCCGGCCGAGCCGCACAAGTGATCATCGCGAGGATTGCAGGGCGAAACTGGTTGGGGTACAGTGGCCGCGATGGAACTGCCGTTCGGGAACACGGCGGCCCGGCGAGGGACCAGCCCGGTTGCAGGAGCACGGGCAACGCGCCGCTGGGGCCCCGGACTTCATTGCAGGGAGCGGTCATGTCCAAGCCTAAACAGAGTGCGATCATCGGCAAGAACATCGCTGGAACACTGGTGTCCGCTTTGGATGCCGGGGGTGGCGTGTTGCGTCTCACACCAAACTGGGTGCCGCGCAGCTTCCTGCACCCGGGCAAGCGAATCAAACTTGCTCCCGAGGACTGGTACGCCCTGGGCACGAACCGCGGCGGCATCGACGAGCGGTGGTTTGCCAGTACCACCGAAGCGATGAACGAGAATCGCAATCCCGACGAAGGCCTCAGCTACGTCGCTTTCGAGGGTAAGCGTTTCCTGCTCCGTGATGCGGTGGCCGAGGCCGGGGCCCGCTTGATCGGCAAGCCCATGTTCGACAAGTACAAACGCTGGCCGGTCTACTCCAAGTTCTTCGACAATATGGGGCCAATCCCGCACCACATGCATCAGAGGCAGGAAGACGCGGCCCGGACCGGCCAGGAGGGCAAGCCCGAGGGCTACTACTTCCCCCCGCAACTCAACAACGTCGACAACCATTTCGCCTACACTTTCATGGGACTGGAGCCGGGTACGACCAAGGATCAGCTCCGCAAGTGCCTGCAGGACTGGAACAAAGGCGACAATGGGATTCTGGACCTCGCTCGTGCGTACCGGCTGAAACGCGGCACCGGCTGGCTGATCCCGCCGGGCGTTCTGCATGCTCCGGGTTCGCTGTGCACCTACGAGCCGCAGTGGGGATCGGACGTGTTCGGCATGTACCAGTCGCTGGTCGAGGGCCGCGAGGTGCCCTGGTCGCTGCTGGTCAAGGACGTGCCCAAGGACAAGCACCAGGATCTCGACTACATCATCGGCCAGCTGGACTGGGAGAAGAACGTTGACACCCACTTTGTCGAGCACAACTACGTCGAGCCAATCGTGGACCGAGCGGCCAGCGGCCAGGGGTACGTCGACCGATGGATCGTCTACGGCCGGTTCGAGGGCAGGCAGCTGTTCAGTGCCAAGGAGCTGACCGTCGAGCCGGGCGTCAAGTGCATGCTCAAGGACCCCGGAGCGAGCGGCTGGATCACCGTCCAGGGCCGCGGGCGGCTTGGCCGGCTGAACGTTCAGACGCCGGCCATGATCCGGTTTGGCGAGGAGACCGAGGACGAGCTGTTCATCACCTACGAGGCCGCGACCGCGGGTATCGAGATCGAGAACCCCGGTAGCGAACCGCTCGTGGGCCTGCGCTACTTTGGCCCCGACGTGCACGCGAACATGCCCAATGTGGGTGATCACCGGAAGGCGTAGATGGCGGCAGAGAAGTGCGGGCCCGGCAGAGTTCTGTTATGCCTCTTGAAGAGGTTGGGGGAGGGTATGGCGGACGGCAAGGCCTGAGGCCCGCAGACCGGTGAGGCCAGCTTGAGGTGGGGGGCTTGTTGGGAACGGCACGATTCAAGACTTGACCGCCCATCACCTCCCTTGGGCAAGGGGGGAAGTGGTGGGGCATGGAGGACCAGACAGTGTCCAAACGCATCTCGATCGGTACGTGGGCGTATGCCATCGGGCCCTACGCGGACAACCCGATTCCATTTGTCGAGGTCGTCGACAAGCTCCACAAGCTCGGTTTTGACGGCATGGAACTCGGGGGGTTTGGCATCCATCCCAACCCCGATCTGCAGAAGACCAAGGATGACCGGCTGGCGGCTCGCCAGGTATGGGAGTCGCGGGGTATGGGCTGCAGCGGTCTGGCGGCCGATCTCTGGGGCGAGAAGCTGATCACCGCCCGAGACAACGGTTCGTACCTCAATACATTCCGGAAGAACCTGCAATTCTGTGTGGACCTGGGCATCAACGTGATTCGAGTCGACACCACCGAGGACCCGGGCGTCCTGGGCCGGGTCGGCGACGAGCCGGTCAAGGCGACGGTGGTCGACTACGATGACGCCTTGAAGCGAGTCACCACGACCTGGCGGCAGTGCGCCAAGGAAGCCGCTGACGTCGGGGTGAGGGTGGTGTGGGAGTTCGAGCCGGGCTTCGCGTTCAACAAGCCCAGCGACATCTTCCGAGTCATCGATGGGGTCGGCCACGGCAACTTCATGACCATGTACGACACCTGCCACGCGAACATGATCGCCAAGCATGGCTCGCGGCAGCCGGGCAAGCGCGAGACGCTGCCCGGTGGGGCCAAGGAACTGGCTCAGAAACTCAAGGGCAAGATCGGCCGCGTTCACCTGATCGACTCGGACGGCACCCTGCACGACAACCACACCAGCACACACCCGCCGTTCGGCAAGGGCGGACTGGACTTCGACGATCTCATGCCTGCCATCGTGGCCGCCGGGTGCCCGGACGACTGGTGGACGATCGACCTGTGCTTCTGGCCGGACGCCTGGGTGGCGACGGAGTCGTGCAAGAAGTTCGTGGACGGCCTCGCGGCCAAGTTCGGATGACCGGTCTCGTACCCAACCGGCTGCTCTTTCGGTTTGAGATCGCCCTGCGATACCGCCAGTCTCCGGAGATCGACGGGGACTTGTGCGACTGGTCGGACAAGCACTTGCTGCCCGTGCTCGATCGCCTCGACGGCGGCACCCCCTTTGGGCGGATCTGGCTGGCGTGGAGCGAGGCTGGCCTGTTCCTGGCCTGCCGCGTAGAGGGGCGGCGAAGCGCCTTCCGCTGTGACCCGAAGACATTCTGGAAGGGAGACAACCTGCGGCTCATGACCGACATGCGCGACGTTCGGGACAATCGCCGGGCATCACGCTACTGCCAGCAGTTCTTTTTCATGCCTGCAGGGGGCGGAAAGAATGGAGACGAGCCGGTGGCGGGTGCGGCTCGGATCAACCGGGCGACCGAAGACGCACCGCCGGTGCCACCGGGCCTGATCCGCATCGCCGGCCGGCGGGAAAAAGACACCTACACCATGGAGGCCCACATTCCCGCAGCGGCCCTCTCCGGCTTCGACCCCGAGGAGCATCGCCGGATCGGAATCTGCACCATGCTTGAGGATTGCGACCTCGGCCAGCAGTACCTGACCGTCGGCGACGATCTGAACTGGCACATCGACCCCAGCACCTGGGCGACGGCCGTCTTGACACGGCCGTGACCTGTCATCAGACTGGCCCTGCCGTGGTCCGCCTTGAAGTGCACGAGGCCATCTAATCGGAGTCGACGCCATGTCCCAGATACCCGGTCAGCCGCCGCCGCCGCCACCACCACCGTCCCACATGCCCTACGCTTCACAGACGACAGATCCCTCGGAGCGAACATTCGCGATGCTCTGTCACCTGATCGCACTGGTGGGCCTTGCCATTCCCCTGGGCAACATCATCGGTCCGCTGATCATCTGGCTTGTCAAGAAAGAGCAGTGTCCGTTTGTCGACGACCAGGGCAAGGAGTCGCTCAACTTCCAGATGAGTCTCCTCATCTACGCGCTTGTCTGTGTGCCGTTGTGCTTCATCGTGATCGGCTTCATCCTGCTGCCCCTGCTCGGCTTGTTCTGGCTGGTGATGACTATCATCGCGGGGATCAAAGCCAACAACGGGGAGAGATACCGCTATCCGCTGACGATTCGCTTTCTCCAGTGACGAGGTGCGGGTAGCCGCTGCAACCAGGATGGCCGAAGGACAAGCATGTGCCGGGGGGGTGACAGAACGGACCGACGCCTCGCCTTCCGGCGGTCGCGTGTCCGCGCCGCGTGCCCTGCTGTGCGCGGCGAGTCGTCTCTCACATGGGTTGGTGGTCATCCGCGATCTCCTCGGCTTGAGAAGTGGCCGGGTGGAAGACCGCATCCACCTTCAGGCGGCCATGGCGTGGCTTGCCCGAGCCCACGATGCAGCCGGCGGATGGGGCGTCTCGGCCGGCTACTACTTCGCCTCCGGATGGCTCCCGCCGTACCCGGAAACCACCGGTTATATCATCGGTACCGCGATGCGCTACGCGGAGTTCGCGGACGACGAACAGTGGACCGATCGAGCGATGCGCATGGGTGACTGGGAGATCCAGGTACAACTGCCCGGCGGAGGAGTGCGCGGCCAGATCGGACTGAACGATTTCCCCATCGTGTTCAATACCGGCCAGGTTACTCTCGGCTGGGTCGAGCTGTTCCTGAACACGAGCGAGCAGAAGTACCTGGATGCCGCCGTGCGGGCGGGGGACTGGCTGTGCGCTGTCCAGGACGTCGACGGCAAATGGAGCACATCCGACCACGCCGGCGTTCCGCACGCCTATCAGTCGCGGGTGGCGTGGCCGCTGTTCGAGCTGGCCAAGGCCTCCGGAAACGTTGAATACCGGCGGTCAGCCGAGAAGTGCATCGAGTGGGTTCTGTCGAAGGTCCAGCCCAACGGCTGGATCGAGCACATGGCTTTCCTGCCTGGGCAGAATCCATATACGCACACCATCGTCTATACGCTCCGAGGGCTGCTTGAGTCTTCGGCTTACCTCGGGGATGCCGATCGGGGACGCGTGCGGGGTGTCGTACGGCGCGCCGCCGAAACGCTGCTCATGAACTACGAGCTGTCCAAGCGTGATCCGTACGGCCCACCGGCCGATCTGCCCGGCCAGTTCGATGAACACTGGCGACCGGCTGCGAAGTACAGTTGTCTCACTGGAGACTGCCAGTTGTCCATCCTGTGGCACAAGCTGTACGCGATGACTGGCGATCCTCGGTTCACGAACGCAGCCCTCAAACTGATGGACCAGGTGAAGGCCACGCAGAAGCTGCGATCGGGCAACCCCGGCATCCGGGGAGCGATCGCCGGCTCCTGCCCGATCTGGGGCGGCTACGAGCGGTTCGGGTATCCCAACTGGGCAGCCAAGTTCTTCGCCGACGCGATCATGGCCCAGGAGGAGACCCTGGCGCAGATCGGAGGGCGGCCGTGAAGCTGGGCCTCGTCTCGCCGGCCGACGACAATCTCTATGCCGCCACCTTGCTTGCGGCGCTGGCGGCATCGGGCGACACGCCCTGTCTGGTGATCTCCACCCATCGTTCCCGGTTTGCCCGGGCCATGGCGTATGTCGGACAGCACGGCTGGCGAGCCTTCTTTCGTCGCCTGCTCGAAGAGGCGGATCTTGCCGAAGCGGGTCCTGCCAGTGTCAGGCGATGCCTTCAGGCACTGTCCGCCAGCCGCGGCTTTCAGGACTGGGACCGCCCGCTCTCGCGAAGCTGCCAGGTGATGGGCATCGAGTATCTGCACGCGTCGAGCGTGAATGCCCCGGTGGCCGTTGAAGCGGTGCGGCGGAACCGGGTGGACGTGCTGCTCAGTGCCGTGGCTGAGCTGTATCGCTCGCCCATGATCGAGGCCCCAACGATCGGGATTCTCAATGCCCACATGGCCTTGCTGCCTCGCTTTCGGGGCATGAACGCGCTGGAATGGAGCGTGCTGCTCGGGCAGACCATCGGGGTCACGATTCACTTCGTGGCTCATCGTGTCGACACCGGTGCGATCGTGCTGCGCCGCGCGATGGAGGTCGCGCCCGGCGATACGCTGGACACGCTGCGAGCCAGGTCGATGGCGGTCAACGTCGAGCTGATGATCGAAGCGGTGAGCAGCCTCAAGGCGGATCCGGCCGGCCGTCGGGAGCCGTGTGCAGGCGAGGGCCAGCAGTATTTCGTCATGCACGCCCGGCTGAAGGAGATCGTCCGTCAGAAGATCAGCACCGGCTCGGTTTCGACCGGCAGGTAAGCCACTTTGCGTTTTCGCGAAATCGGCGGCAGACTGACCGTGACGGCGTACTTGACACCGACCTCGGCCCCGTGCTGAGCGGCCAGCCCGGTGTAGTAGTGCAGGTAATTGAACGACACCTCGCCGCGCAGCAGTTGGTGCTCGCGGCACCCGGCCACCCAGGTCTCGAACACGTCGGTGACATCCAGCCACAGGTCCGGGTGGTAGTCCTCCAGGTCCTCCCAGTTCTCGAGGTAGTACAGACCGCGGATCAAGTGGGCCGGTTCGGTTCGCTTGATGCCGGGCAGAGCGGCCAGGAACCCGCCTTCCATGGTGATGTTGTAGGCCGCCCGGTGATCGCGATGGTACGAACCCCGCCAGTGAGTGAGCACGATGTCCGGCTTGAGGCGGCGGATGAGATCGCACATTTCGTAGATGGTCTTCTCATTGCTCTGCAGCTCGCCGTCCGGATGGTCGAGGACGATGCACTCGGCGGCGCCAAACTTCCTGGCCGCGGCCTCAGCCTCGCGAATTCGCTGGCGGCGGTACTCGAGGTGGTCCATCCGCGGGTTGCCTTTCTCGCCGGCGGTCATGTGCAGAACCGTCGCCCGGTGGCCCGCTGCGGCGTACCTGCTGACCAACAGCCCGGCAGTGATTTCCGCGTCGCCGATATGGGCTCCGATCGCCAGGAGATGCAGCTTCTTGCCGGGCATGGTTGCGTCCTCCACAGAACCCTGGCGTCCGGCCCGGGCCGGACGCAGGCTCATTCGGGCAGTCGGGCCAGTTCCGCCTGGACGGCCTCAATCAGCGGCCGGAGCGTGGCCTCGCCGAAATCGAACTTCAGGCCGGCCGCCTGCCACAGTTCCGGCAACGGCCGGCTTCCGCCCAGAGCCTGGGCCGCCTTGTACTGGGCCAGGGCCTTCCTGGGGTCCTTCTTGGCGTTCTGCCAGAGCTGCAGGGCTCCGACCTGGGCGATGCCGTACTCGATGTAGTAGAACGGGACGCTGAACAGGTGCAGCTGCCGGTGCCACAAGGCCCCCTTCGCGGTCTCGTACCCGCTCCAATCCTCGATGCCGCCGAAACGATCCTGAAGCTCGAGCCAGGCCCTGGTTCGCTCCTCCCGCGTATGGTTGGGGTGCAGGTAGATCCAATGCTGGAACGCGTCGATGGTCGCGATCCAGGGGAAAATCATGAGCGTGTCCTCGAACTGCTCACGCTTGGCCCGGATCAGATCGTCACCCTTGTAGAACTCGTCCAGGTAATCGAAGGCCAGCATCTCCATGCCCATGGAGGAGACCTCGGCCATCTCCATGCCGTAGTGCCGATATGCCATGAGCGGCTCGCTTCGGCAGGCGATGGCGTGGAAAGCATGCCCGCCCTCGTGCAGGAGCGTCATGACATCGCTGTGCAGGCCAACCGCGTTCATGAAGATGAACGGGTGGCGGTGCTCGTCAAAGGTCGATTGATAGCCGCCCGGTGCCTTTCCTTTGCGGCTATCCAGGTCCAGCCACTTGGCCTTGATCATCGCGTCGAACTGTCTGCCCAGCTCCGGGTCGAGGCGGTGAAACACCCTCGCGGTCTTCTCGCAGAACTCGGGAATCGCCTGAAACGGCTTGAGCGCCGGCCGGTTCCTGGGATCGACGAGCACGTCCCAGGGCCGGAGCCGATCCACGCCCAGGCTCTTACGTCGCTGTTCCTGAAGGGCCCGCCTGGCCGGGACGACGATCTTCGCAATCGCGTCGTGGAAGGCCATGCAGTCCTTGGGGCCGTAGTCGAATCGCTGATAGGCCTGGAACTGGTAGTCGCGGAAGTTGTCATAATCCGCGTTCTTGGCGATCTGCTGGCGGATACGGACCAACTGATCGAAGATGGCATCGATCTTGTCGCGGTCCTGCAGTCGGCGCTCGGCCACCAGGACCCAGGTCTTCTCGCGGACGGCGCGATCGGGATCTCTCTGGTACCTGCCCATCTGCTGCAGGGTCTGTTCCTTGCCGTCGTATTGAACGGTCATGGCGGCGCAGAGCTTCTTGTACTGCTGGTCGAGCTTGTCGTCCTCGGTTTGGAGGGGGACGTTTTTCTCGCGGAACAGCTTCACGGCCGCGGTCGTGCTGCGATCGTACACGAAGTACCGCGGCATGGGCAGCCTGGCCCGGATCGGCGAGGCGACATATCGCTCCTGGAGCTTCTGCCAGCGGGGTTTGCATTTCGGCTCGATCTGCTCGAGGAAATGGAGATGAGCCTTCTCCTTGGCCGGGTCGTCGGTCTGGCAGGTCATGGCCACGCGACGTCGGGTTCCCTCCTCCTGGATGCAGGCCTCCAGGTCGCTCTGGTCGAGGAGCCACTGCTGGAACTGCTCAGCCGTCTCCAGCGGCCGGCGGTCGAGTTCATCGAAGAGCGGCTCGATCTGGGCCCAGTCGCCCATGTCCGCGGCCGCCTGCACGTACTGCCGTGAATACTGAACGTCCATTGCGTCCATTGGGGCTCCTTGGCGAAGTCGAGAATGGAGAATTGAGATTGGAGAAGAGCTGGCCCCGTGTGGCTGCCGCGGCCACATGGTTGCACACGCTATCCCGACCGTCTTCCCTTGCTCAATTCTCCACCCTCAATTCTCAGTTGCCGTCAAAGCGATTTCGCCGTCCGGACCGCGGTTTCAAAGACCACGCGCCCGTCCGCCGCGGCCTTCGGTCGTCGCGTCCACTCCGGGTGCTGAGTTGGACACACGTGGCGCTCGGGGTGGGGCATAAGGCCGAGGATTCGGCCGGTGGCGTCGATCAGGCCGGCAATGTCCGCCTGGCTGCCGTTGGGGTTGACCGGGTAAGGGCCGGACTGGCCCTCGGCGTCGCAGTAGGTCAGGGCAATGTGCCCGCAGTTCTTGAGTTGGGCGAGGACGCTATCGTCCGCAGCCACCAGCTTGCCCTCGCCGTGGGCGATGGGCATGGCCAGGATCGCTCCGTCGGGCAGGAACGCGCATTGCCGCCAGCATCGCAAGTGAATCCACCGAGCCTCGAATCGAGCCGAGTCGTTCTGCGTGAGTGTAACCGTCTGGCCGTTACCTGACGTGGCCGATTGCCCGGGCACTGCTCCGGGCAGCAGCCCGGCCTTGACCAGGACCTGGAATCCGTTGCAGATGCCCAGAATCAGCTTGCCGGCGGCCAGGAAACTCTGAAGGGCGTCGGCCAGGTGGTGAACCATCTGGTTGGCCAGAATCTTGCCCGCGGAGATGTCGTCGCCGTAGCTGAAGCCACCCGGGATGGTTAGAATCGCGTAGTCCTTGAGCCGATCCGGGTGACCGGCGAGCTCGCGGATATGGACGCGTTCCGTCTCGGCTCCGGCCAGTTGCCAGGCGTGAGCGGTCTCTTCGTCGCAGTTGGTGCCCGCGGTACGGAGGATCATGACCTTCGGCTTGCTCATGCGGACAAGAGTCTAGGGTACAATGGCGTTGGATGCAACGAGGGAGTCTCGCCGTCACGCGGCGCCCAGGGGGTTCCAAGTGAGGAGAATCCGTTGAGATCGTATACGGCCCGCAAGATCGTTCAGATCCTCGCGATCCTTGTCTGTCTCGCTGGAGGGATCGTCAGCCACCAGCTCACCCTCAAGCATCTCCCGGCGTCGGGAACCAAGACGTGGGTCGACAGGGTCTGCACCGCCTTTGAGACGTCGAGCTGCGACGAAGTGATCAAGAGCCGGTGGTCCGAGCTGCACCTCAATATCGGGAAGGTGCACCTGGGCATGCCGACCGCCCAGGCGGGGGTCGTCTTCTTCGCTTTCATGCTCTGCTGGTTCGTGTTCATCGGTCCGGTGACCGCCCGGCGGTGGGGGCTCCACTTCATCGGGACCCTCGTGGCCACCGTAGGGCTTGGGTTCGCCGTGTTCTTCGATGTCGTCATGTTTCTCACCTTGCCCAAGTGGTGCCCGCTCTGCGCGACCACCCATGTGGCCAGCCTGCTGGTGTTCCTCTTCATGCTGCTGCTGTGGCCGCGGCGAGCGGCGGCAAGGAGCGTTCCGGTCATACCCGCCCTGGGGGCGGCGGGTTCTTCCCTGTTTGATGAGTCGGGCAAGGCTGCCGGCGGCCCGCCCCAGGCAGCCCAGGCGGTCCCCTACGCGATGATGAGAGGGGCCCCCGGCGCCTGGTCGCTGGAGGATGCTCGGCCCCGCTGGACCGCGGTGCTGACCGTGGCGGTCGTGGCCTTCCTGATCGTCTTCGTCCAGCACCTGTTTGTCCTGACGCTGTCGGCCAATCAGCGGGTCAAGGCCGGTGAGACCTGGGCCAAGTACTGGGAGTCCCGGTTCAAGGAGTACGACAACTACTGGCAACACACGTTCACCTCGTGGTTGATCATGCCCCGTGTGACCTTCGAGCTCGAAGGCGTGCCCATTCGAGGCCCGGCGAACGCTCCCCATACCATGGTCATTTTCGGCGATTTCCAGTGCCCGGCCTGCGCTCTGTTTGAGACTCAGCTGAACGAATGGATCGTGCCCACCGCGAACAAAGACTACGGCGGCCTCAGGGTGGTCTTCAAACACTGGCCGATCAGCCCCGGGTGCAACAAGTACACGGCAGTGGACCGGCATCCCAAGGCGTGCATCGCCGCGCGGGCGGCGGAGGCGGCCAGGCTGGTCGGCGGCGACGACGCGTTCTGGAGGATGCACGACCTGCTTTTTGCCTCTCGGGAAGCACTCAAGGATGCCGACGAGAAGTGGTATGTCCAGAAAGGACAGGAGCTTGGCCTGAACGCGGATGCCTTCCGCGAGGCGATGACCAGCAAGGAAGCGGCCGATCGGATAGCGGCCGATGTGCGCGAAGGCGAGACCCTCGGCATGAAGATCATCGAGGATCCCCAGAAGGCCACGGGGGGCAAGGAGACCGACCCCGCGGTCGCCAAGGTGGATTCCACGCCGGCGATCTACGTCGACGGCAAGAAGGTGCGCAGTACGCACCACAAGCAGATGTGGAAGATGATCCTGGGTTCGGGCAGAGTCCCGCCACGGCCGGCGGCGAACCCGAGCCCCGGTCCCGGCATCGGCCCGTTGCGCCCTCCGGAAGCCCCGACCCAGGGCGTTGGCCCGCTCCGCCCGCCGGAGACCGGACAGACTCGCTAGGCTCGCGGGAAGCTCCTCGGCGACCACGGGTCGGCGTGCGGCCGATCAGGAGCCTCTGCCGCCGAGATGACGCGGCCGCTTTATATATCGCCATGTTGTCGAGAGGACACGACTCATGCGGAACTCAGCGTTGGCCCGAGTGGGCATTCTCTTGGCCGTGCTGCTGTCTCTCTTCGGCCTGACGGTGAGCGCCATCCTGCTTCAGCACCACGTGGTCATCCTGATCGGGGGTGATCCCGTTCTGGGTCGACTGTGCGAAGCCGACTACGCCAGTTGCGACGAGGTATTGAGCAGCAAATGGAGCAGGCTGTTTGGGCTTCCGGTCGCCATGTGGGGCTTCTTCTTCTTCTCCGCGATGTCGGCGTGGTACCTGGTCATCGGCCGCCCGACTGGTTCCCGTCGCTGGCTCCATGGGCTGCCCCTGCTGGCGACCGGCGCGGGGACGCTGGGCGTGATCGGCCTGGCGATCATCATGTACGGGGTGATCAAGGGCTTCTGTCCCTTCTGTGCGGCCACCCACGTGACCACGCTGCTGCTTTTCATCGTCACCTTTCTGCTGCGACCTCGTCAAGCGGCTTCGCAGGCGATCCTCTCCGCCGGGTCCACGCCCGCCCGAGCGGAAACGGACGCGGCCGTTCCAGCCCATCCTTCCCGGAGACTGGTCTCTGCGGCGGTCCTCCTGGCCGTGATGACGTCTTTCGTCGGATGGAGCGAATACGGCCGCCGGCTCCAATCCAGCTATGCCCGCGAGTACCAGAAGCGATGGCAGGAGTATGAGAACCTCCTGGCCTCGTCGCGCAAGGCGAGCGAGGATCAAGAGGCGGGCTTTGCTGTGGAAAGGAAGCAATGGGAGGCGCAGGAGGCTCTGCTCAAGGGTGTCTATGACAAGTTCATGGCCCAGGAGGTGGTGGATCTGCCGCTGACCGCCGATGATCCCATTCGCGGGGACACGAACGCCCCGCACACCATCATCGTCTATTCGGACTTCCAGTGCCCCTGGTGCAAGACGCTCGCGGATATCCTCGACAAGAAGATGCAGGAGTATCCGGGCAGGTTCCGCGTCGCCTTTCGCCACTTCCCGATGGACAAGTTGTGCAACCCCGACATCTCCCAGACCCTCCACCCCGGTGCGTGCCCGGCTGCGGTGACGGCCGAAGCCGCTCGGCTGCTCGGCGGTCCCGAGGCGTTCTGGAAGACCCATGATGCCCTCTTCGCCGACCAGAAGGCCTTCCGCGCCGGCGCCCAGAAGTTCGTGAAGGACCACGCCCTGACACTGGGCATCGACCCCGAGGCCTTCTGGAAGAAGGCGACGGGCTCGACCTCGACCTGGAACCGCGTCAAGGAGGATGTGAAGAAGGCCACCGAACTGGGCACCAGGTCAACGCCTGCGGTGTATCTGGACGGCCGCAAGTTCGACCGTTACGGCGACGAGTACTTCTGGCGGTACATGTTCGGACTCGAAGACCAGGGCAAGAGCCTGGAGAGCGTTGGTCGTGCGGTTCCGACAACTCGGCCGGACACAACTCCCATCTCAATGCCCTCCTCCCGGCCGGCCTTGCCTCGGTCCGAATCGGCGGCGAGTCCGTGACCTCCGGCCATCTCTCCGCCGGTTGTCGGATGCGATGGTGGGGCCGACGGCTGCGGTAGTTGCGGCCATGAGGGTCCGAACCGTGGCGGGGGCGAACCTCGGAGACGGCGAGGACTGGTTGATACGAGATATTGGGTACGGCACCCTCACTGAACGCCAATGCCCCAGACCTCTGCTGGGCGATGGTGGTCTGGCCGTGGCGTATGAGGCCCATCACGAAAACGCCAACTTGCTGGTGGCGACAGACGGCCTTCTGAAGTACGCTATACCGACGACGATCTGCCGGCTGGCCCTGTGGCCCAATCTCCAGGACGCGGTCCGGGCGCTGGTGGACTCGGTTCGGCTACGATCCGGCGGCTTGCAGGATGACATTGGCGTGGCACTCTGCAGGCCGGCGACGGGGGCACCTCCTGGGTAGCCGATGAGCAAAGCAAGAGGGCACCTGAGATGAGCATCCGCGGGCGAACGCGCTTGGTACAATGGGTCGCGCTGGCCATGATCCTGGGCGGCCCGGTCGCGGGAATTCCCTGCTACCTGGCGCAAGCCCAGCTTCACATCCCCGTCGGCCTCCTGCCGACGCTGGGCTGCATTCTGCTCGCCGTCGTCGGACCGGGGATCCTCGTCCGCGTATTGGCAGTCATCCCGTTTGTGATCGTGGCAGCGGCGATCGGGTACGCCGACGTTCCGGCCTCTGCGCTGACCACCCATCCCTATCCTGATACCGGGCCGGTCTTCGAGATCCTCCTGGTCTGCGGGGCGTTCGTCTTCGCCTGGCTGTGGGCCATCGGGACGAACGTGGTTGCCCTGGTGCGCGCCCGCAAACACCCCGATGCGGCCGGCACTGCCCGAGGGTCCGTCACGGTCACGGCGACCGGGCGGGCCACGGCCTCATGAGCCCGTAGAGGCAGTCGCCGCTTCATCGTTCGGCTCACGGGGCACGGACCAGTCTGTCAAAGGGGTCACGGTTTGTCGGCTGGCACGGCTGCTTCGTCGCGCGGTTTTCGGCTGGAGCTGCGGCCGGTCGCTCCTCGACCATTGCCGCCCGGGTTGCCGTCTCCGTTTTCCTTCCGGCCGTTCCCGTTGCCGGCGGTGCCTTTCGCCTTGGGTGTGGCGATCACCTTCGGTTTGCGTCGGGCTCCGACCTTCTTGCCGGAACCGCTCTCGAAGAAGCTACCCCAGTGCCGCAGACGGTCGTATCGCCGGGCGAGGAGTGAATCGGTTCGGATCCGCTTCAGATCCTTGAGCGTGTCGGTGATGTATCGCTCCAGCGTGGCGAACATCGGCTGGGGGTTGCGATGCCCGCCGCCGAGCGGCTCAGGCAAAACGTCGTCGATGAGATTCAGTCTCTTGAGCTCGCCACTGGTCAGCTTCAACGCCCGGGCGGCCTGTGGGGCGTGATCCGCGCTTCGCCAGAGAATCGCGGCGCAGCCTTCCGGGGTGATGACCGAGTAGTAAGCGTGTTCGAACATGCCCAATCGATCGCCGACCCCGATGCCCAAGGCACCGCCGCTGCCACCCTCGCCGATGACGACGCAGACGATCGGTGTCTTCAGCCGCGACATCTCCATGAGGTTGACCGCGATGGCCTGAGCAATCCCTCGCTCTTCCGCCTTGTCGCCGGGATAGGCTCCCTGGGTATCGATGAGGCAGACGACCGGAAGTCTGAACTTCTCGGCCAGACGCATCTTGAGGAGGGCCTTGCGGTAACCTTCCGGGTGAGGGCAGCCGAAATGCCGCTCGATCTTCTCCTTGGTTTCCCGTCCCTTGTCGTGGCCAACCAGCAGAACCTTGTGTCCGCCGATGCGCCCGAAACCGGTCACTATGGCCTTGTCGTCGCCGAAGCAGCGATCGCCGTGCAGCTCGCAGAAGTCCTTGAAGCACGCATCGATGTAGTCACGAAGTACCGGACGCTTGGGGTGCCGGGCAACCTGGACAGTCTCCCAGGCATTGAGCTTGGCGTAGGTTCGCTTGGTCAGGCTTTCCAGCGTGGTACGCAGTTCACGAATCTCCCCGGAGAGGTCCCGGCCGGTCGTGACCTGGGTACTTTCCAGCTCCGCGATCTCCCGTTCGATCCGGGCCAGCGGCTTCTCGAAATCGAGGAGGCCGGCCACGCTGCGGGGCTCTGCCTTCGCAAGTCGTCCATCTGATGGGTTGCTCATCTTCGGCTCGAATCCCCTTGAGTCCCAATAACACCCCGCTGCCGCGCCAGAGGCAGTCTGAGGATACTAGGGTAGCAAGTTATCCCCGCCAGGCAAGTTGAACTTGACGTCCCAACGATCCAGCGGCTACAGTACGGGGGACCAGAGGGCACAGCCACAAGTGCACAAGATAAGCAATGCCAATACCTTAGATCGCATCGC